>NZ_JBCDMW010000010.1:0-82683 GCF_038433155.1 Luteococcus sp. H101 | reverse complement strand
GTCCCGCTTCCTTCTCCTTCCCTGTGGCTTGTCCCCCCGCCGAGGTCAGCCGCTCGGAACCGGGCGCGCCGGTCAGTCCGAGACGTAGCAGGTCATGTTGTTCAGGTCCATACCCTCGGTGGAGTACATCGGGATCTCGTATTCCACCTGGCCGTTCTTGACCGGGTTGTCACTGATGGTCTCCTGGCCGTGGTAGATCCGGCCATTGGAGGTGCGGCAGCCCGCATTGACCTCGACGTGCCCGTCCATCGTGCCCCGGATGGTGACGGTGCCCCTCAGCACCTGCTGCTTGTCGAACTTGGGTGACGGAGCCACCTGCGGCTTGCTGATCCTGGAAATGCTGAAGTCCTTGGACATGTCCGTCTTGTCCACCAGTGAGGCCTTGAAGGTCTTCACCGTGGCGCCCTTGGGCAGCTCGATCAGGTTGCTGGTGACCAGGTCATGCGTGCCGGTGGTGTAGACCGAGTTCAGCCCGGTGTTGGTGGCGATCTGCTTGCCGGAGGCGTCGAAGAGCTGGATCTTGATGTTGAGCATCATCGGCCGGTCGGTGGTGGCGTTGAACAGGGCGACGATCTGCGCGTGTTGACCCGATGAGGACGGGGCGCCCTTGATGTCGATCAGTTCCAGGTTGGAGATACCGGAGCCGGCGGGGACCGCAATCTTCTGCCGAGCGCCGGAGCTGCTGCCACCGGAATTGCTGCTGCCCGAGCTCGCATCATCGTCGGTGGAGCCCCCGGAATTGCCAGTGACGTCGCTGGGCTCGCCGCCGGAGCTGTCATTGGTCGAGTCATCGTCGGCGGAGCCGGTATCGCTGGACTGGTCGTCGGAGGAGGTGTCGTTCGAGTCGCTGGACTCGTCAGCCGAGCCGGTCTGGTTGGAGTCCGGGGATTGCTCGGTGCCGCTCTGGTTGGTGGATTCGTTGTCCTTGGAGCTGTCGGTGCTCGCCTGGGGAGCGACGCTGACGGGCTGCGGGGTGGCCTCGGTCTTGCCAACGCCCGGGATCATCGAGCACGCGGTGAAGGCGGGCAGGATGGCGAGGGCGGCGATGCTGGTGCGCAGGGCGCTGGAGCGGGGCATGATGCGTCCTTTCGGGCGGTGGTGGTCAGCGGTGAGGCGTGCTGGCGTGTGAATTCATCATGAGCGAAGGTCGGGTCAGGGCCCATGGGGAGAACTCTCCGGGCGCCCCCGCGCAATGGCAGCGTCCCCGGACCCCCATCCGGGGTCCGGGGACGAACAGGCTGTTGGCCGTCGGGTGAGACGGTCTGGGGCCAACCAGGCTGGGTCAGATGGAGACGTAGCAGGTGGCCCGGGCCAGGTCCACACCCTTCGCGTCGTACATCGGGATGGAGTACTCCACCCGGCCACCGGAGACGTCCTTGTCGGTGATGCTCATGGCGCCGTGGTAGATCTTGCCGTCGCTGGTGATGCAGGCGCCGTCCGCCTCCACCGAGTTGGACCCCACGGAGCCGCTCACCCTGGCGGTGCCCGTCAGCACCTGGAGGTTGTCGAACTTGGGCGACTGACCCACTTCCGGCGTGCTGACATTGCTGACCCGGGGGCCGCTGGTCAGGTCGGTCTTGTCGACGAAGGATGCCTTGAAGGACTTGGGCTTGGCCCCCGCGGGGACCTTGATCAGGTTCTTGGTCACCAGGTCATGCGAGCCGGTGGTGTAGACCGAGTTCAGGCCCGTGTTGGTGGCGATCTGCTTGCCACTGGCGTCGTACAGCGTGATCCGGATGTTCAACATCATGGGGCGGTCGGTGGTGGCCTTGAAGACCGCCACCACCTGGCCGTAGTCGGTGCTGGAGCTGCGTCCGCCGTAGATGTCGAGCAGTTCCAACCGGGAGATGCCGGAGCCGGCGGGCACCTGGATCCGCTGTCGATTGCCCGAGCTGCTGCTGTTGGTGTGGGAGTTTCCGCTGGTGGAGCTGCCGGTGTTGGAGCTGCCGGAGCCCTTGCCGGTGCTGGTGGAGCCATCCTGCGAGTTGCCGGAAGCGCCGTCGTCGCCGGTGGAGTCATCGCTGGAGCTGTCGGCGTCCGAGCCACCGTCGTTCGTGCCGGTGGAGTCGTCATTCGAGTCCTGGCCCGTGGAGCCGCCGTCGGTGCTGGACCCGTCGTCGCCGGAGTCGTCGGAGCCATTGTTCGAGGCGTTGGTGTCCGAGTCGTCGTTGGCGTTCGAGTCGTCGTCGTTCGCGCTGTCGTCGTTCGAGTCGGTGGTGTCCCGGGACTGGTCCGCGCCGTTGTTGTTCTTCGACGAGTTGCCGGCGTCCTGCGGGGCGACGTTGGCCTGCTGCGGGGTGGCCTCGGTCTTGCCGATACCGGGGACCATGGAGCAGGCGGTGAAGGCGGGCAGGATGGCGAGGGCGGCGATGCTGGTGCGCAGGGCGAGGTAGCGGTTCATGATGAATCCTTTCGGAAGCTGGTGGTCAGCAGGTGGTGGTTGCTGGCTTGCACATTCATCATGTTGGAGGGCCCTGCCGGCCGTCGATGGGGAGAACTCCCCGCCGCCGCAATCGCAAGCAGGCTTCACCTTTCCTGGTTGCGCCGGAACTCCTCATCCAGCAGCGGCAGGTCCTTCTCGGTGACCAGCAGCGTGCTGACCGCATGGTGCACCAAGGTGCTGCGTCGATTGCTGGCCAGCTTGCCCGGCCCGCCGCGCAGCCCCTCCACCCCGGCCGCCTCCAGCTTGGCGCAGACATTGTCCAGCTTGCGGTTGAAGGTGGTCAGGGGCCAGCCCAGCCGCGCGGCCGCCTGGGCCAACGACGGGACGTGGCCGACGCCGGTGCCGCCGCGGCGCAGGGTGGGCTCGGCCAGCGCCAGGATTGCCAAGCGCTGGGAGTCGGTGAAGACCGGCGGGCCGACGGTCTCGATCCCCGGGGCCGCCGGCGGTTGGAAGGTGTGTCGCAGCGCGGGTGCCTTGGGCAGCACCAGTTCCAGCTCATAGCTGGTGGGGCCGGCCTGGAAGGTCACCAGCGTGCGCTCGGCCACCAGGGCACTGCGCGCACCGGGGGACAGGGTGGACCGGGTCAGTCCGGCCACGTCGGTGAGCTGCACCGGCAGTCGGCTGCCCACATTGGCCACCCACCACAGCCCGTCGTGCTGGCTGACCTCCAGCAGGATCCGGTGCAGATGCGGGTTGTCGTCCACCTCCACCATTCCGGCGCGGCCGATGGTGCACACCGTGCCCGGTTCCACCGTGGTCAATTCGCCGATGTAGTCCACCACCAGGGCGTCAGCGCTGGTCATCCGCCAAAACCTCCTCCACCCAGTTCGGGTTCCAGACTGCTGTTGGCCGACGACGGTCCGGCCGACGTGGTACTGCCTGTCGGAGCAGTTGCCGGGGTGGTGCTGGCCGACGTGCCCGGGCTGGCCGATCCGTCGCCGGAGGGACGGGGTGTGTCGATGCTGGAGACCGGGCCGGGGCTCGGCGTGGGGCCGTCGTCGGGCCCGGGAAGGAACCGCCACAGCGCCAGGCTGACCAGCAGCGCGAGCAGGCCGAGCAAGAGCAAGGCCAGCCAGCGGCGTCGGCGCGCATCACCCCGGGGGTTGGCCTGCGGGCTGGCACCCGCCGCAGAGCCCGGGCCCTGGAAGGAGTGGGTCGGATGGGGATTGGCTGGCTGGGAAGGGATCGGGTAGGGCGGGGCCGCCGTCGGGTGCGACCCGGCCGCTTCCTGCCATGGCGCCCGCTGGCCCGAGTACGCCGCGGGGTCCGGGCGGTGGGGCTGGGTCGGCCCGCCCACGGCCGTACCCGTGGAATGGGCGGCAGCGGTTCGGTCGGCGGTGGGGGCGGTGGTCGTGCTGAGCGTAGCGGCGGGCGTCGCAGCACCGGGCGAGGCTCCGGCCGGTGCGTCCGGCGCCGGATCGGGCAGGGTCTGCCCCGGGCGGGGTTCGGCCAGCGTGACCAGACGCGTGCGGTCATCGGGGTCGGCGGCCACCGTCTGGTCCTGTTGGTCGGTGCCGTTCCAGAGCTCGATCGGCGTGATCGCGAGCCCCAGCCTGCTCTGTTCCTGCTGCAGCGCGCGGCCCAGTCCCAGGGCGGTGGCGGGACGCTGCCCGACCTCCTCCGACATCCCGGTGAGTAGCAGGTCCTCGAGCGTCGACGCGACATCCGCCCGGCCGGTGGGCTGGGCGCTCAGGCCCGGCCGGTTCGGGCCCAGCGGCACCTTCCCGGCCAGGGCGGCCCACAGGGTGGCGCACAGCGAGTAGACGTCGGCGGAGGGGGCGAAGCCCTGCCCAATCGCCTGCTCCGGGGGAGCCCAGGCCGGGCTGAAGGCGGGAACCGGTTCCGCCGTCTGCTCCAGCGACTGGGCAATGCCGAAGTCGGTCAGCAGCGGGCGGCCATATTCGGAGAACAGGATGTTGGCGGGCTTGATGTCGCGGTGCAGGATGCCCAGCCGGTGGGCGGTCTCCACCGCGCCGGCCAGCTGGACGCCGATCTGCAAGACCTCGCTCACGGGCAGGGGGCGGGCACGCAGCCGGTCCATCAGGTTGGGCGGCGGGCACAACTGCATCACCAGGTAGGGGCGCGAGTCGTCGCATTCACCCACCTGGTAGACGGGGATCACGTGCGGATGGCTGGACAGCCGGGCCATCAGGCTGGCCTCGGAGGAGAAGTAGCGGCGGGCGGCCTCGTCGAAGCCGTGGATGACCTTGACCGCGACGTCGCGACCCAGCGCCGTCTGCTCGTAGCGGTAGACGTGGGCGAAGCCGCCACTGCCAAGCAGGGCCTTGTACCGCAGGCCACTGATCTGCGGCGGCCCCACGGTCTGATCTGCGCTCACCCGGCCTCCTGTTCCTTTCGAAACACTAGCCGGAAGGGGGCCCTACTGCCCAAGCTGAACAGGCGCCCCTGCGGATGTTGCGGATCACTTGCCGCTGGAGGGTGATGGCGGCGGGGCCTGCCCGTGGCGGGGGTTTCGGTACCGGGTTGTTCCGCAACAACTGCAGGGTGAGGGTCGGCGGGGCTTCGCCCGTGGCGGTGCCGATCGGTCTCTGACCGGAGGATGGGCGCGCTCAGTCGCCGCCGCCTCCGCCGTCGCCGCCACCATCCCCGCCGCCGGAGTCACCGGCGTCGCTGAGATCCGAGGCAAGGTCTGAGATGCCGTCGGCCAGATCGGACAGCGCGTCGCCCAGCGAGTCCGCGAGGTCCCCGGCGACGTCGCCCAGACCGCCGAGGGAACCGGCGTCGAAGGAACCGAGATCGCCGTACCAGGCCAGATCGGTGACCCAGATGTCGGCAGTCACCGGATCGATCCCGTGCAGGGCCTCGCCGAAGGCGCGCACCCACTGGTCGGTCACCTCATAGGCGATCGCCCATGGCAGGTAGCGGCTGAAGATGCCCGCCCCCTCCTCGAACCGTAGGCGGCTGCCGTCGGCCGTCGCCAGGAAGTGCTTGAAACCCGCCGACTGGTAGCGCAGGGCAGACCCCAGGGCGGTCCGCTGGCGGGCGCCCGGGGTGGTGAGGCACCTGCCCAGCGGGATGCTGCCATTGCGCAGGTGCGGATACCACTGCTGGTGCTGGGGACTCCCGGCAAAGGTCTCCTTCAACTGCCGGATCCCCCTGGCCAGGTGGGGCTTCAGCTCCTCGATGGTGGCGGGGCGGCCCAGGATCCCCAACTGGTGGTGCAACTGGCGACGCAGCAACGGCAGTTCCGGACCGGCTGGCTTCAGTAACGTGATCAACCACTGGGTCTGGGTCTTGTTGCCCCGCCAGCCAGCCGGCCGCTCCACCTTGCGCAGGTTCAGGTAACCGTCGACGGCCAGACCGACGATGGCCGCGGCGATGTCCGGCCCGCTGACGGCGGCCTTGGTGAGCATGCCCACCTGCTCCGGGAGCACCCCGGCCGGGGGATCGAAGCGCACCGCGACCGGCGCCTTGACGTCGTTGGGCGTCGCCCGACGGGTGGGGAATCCGGGGCCCGGTGGCAGCGCGCCCGGGGGCAGCTCGAAGAGCTCGTCGTGCTTGCTGATCACGCTCTTGCCGGTGGAATTGCCCCGGCCGCTGATCAGCCCCAGCACTGCCAGTAGCCCCACGATGCCGATGAAGATCGCTGTCAGCATTGGTCCCTCTCTGCCCGGTGTCCTTGGCGCCGAGCATGCCGGAGCGACGGGTCAGGGGAGTGGGGGGCTCAGGAAAGGCTCAGCGCTGGTAGGTGCGACGCCCCAGCCAGAAGGTGGCCACCACCGGGTCCGGGAGATCCCGGCCGTGGTACGGGTTGTTGCGGCTGCGGGACAGTGACCGCTCCCGGTCCACCGTCGCCCGGGCCGACGGGTCCACCAGCACCAGGTTGGCCGGCGCGCCGGGCGCCAGCGCGACACCCTGCCGGCCGGCCAGGTTGCCGATCTCGGCCGGCTTGGTGCTCATCCGCTGCACGACGCTGGCCCAGTCCATCCGGCCGGTGTTGACCATGGTCTCCATCACCACCGCCAGCGCCTGCTCCAGACCGAGCATCCCGGGCCGGGCGTCGACGAAGGCATGGTCCTTGTCCTGGGCGGCGTGCGGGGCGTGGTCGGTGCCCACCACGTCGATGGTGCCGTCGGCCAGCGCCTCCCGGACCGCCTCGATGTGTTCGTCGGTGCGCAGCGGGGGGTTGACCTTGAAGGTGGTGTCATAGCCCTCCACCTCCCGAGTACCCAGCATCAGGTGGTGCGGCGTGGCCTCGGCGGTGACATTGATGCCGCGCTTCTTGGCCCAACGCACCACGTCGACGCCCTCCGCGGTGGAGATGTGGCAGACGTGCAGCCGGGAACGGGTCAGCTCGGCCAGCTGGACGTCGCGGGCGATGATCACGCTCTCGGCCTGGGCCGGCCAGCCGCCCAGCCCGAGCCGGCCGCTGATCTCGCTCTCATGGCAGCAGGCGCCCGGGCCAGCCAGCGAGGTGTCCTGGGAGTGCTGGGCGATCACGCCGCTGAAGGGCCGCACCCACTCCAGGGCGCGACGCATCAGCAGCGGGTCCTGGACGCACATGCCGTCGTCGGAGAAGACCCGCACCTGGGCTGACGACTTTGCCATCAGCCCCATCTCGGACAGTTCCTTGCCGGCCAGGTTCTTGGTGACCGCGCCGATCGGCTGGACGAAGCAGTTGCCGTCGCGCTCGCCCAGCAGCTTTATCCATTCGGCCTTCTGCGCGTCGTCGGTGACGGGCTGGGTGTTGGCCATGGCGAAGACGGCGGTGTACCCGCCCCGGGCCGCGGCGGCGGTGCCGGTGGCGACGGTCTCGGCATCCTCCCGGCCGGGCTCGCGCAGGTGGGTGTGGATGTCCACCAGACCAGGCAGGGCCAGCAGCCCGTCGGCGTCGACCCGTTCGGCACCCGATGGGGCCTCGTCAACCAGTACGCCGTCGCGGACGAACAGGTCCGTGGTGGTGCCGTCGGCGAGCCGGGCGCCCGCAATCACGTAGTTCTGCTGGGTGTGGGCGGGCTGGTTCATGCCTGGCCTTCCTGGTTGCTGCCGGGGGCGGGGTTGGCCGAGCCGGCGGAGTCGGCGGGGGAGTCGGTCTGGGAGCCGCCCAGCAGGTGGTAGAGCACGCTCATCCGGACGGCGACGCCGGCCGAGACCTGGTTGAGCACCAACGAGTCGATGCTGTCGGCAGCCTCGCTGGAGATCTCCAACCCGCGGTTCATCGGTCCGGGGTGCATGATCCCGACGCCGGGCTTGAGCGCCCGCAGCCGGGTGGCGGTCAGTCCCCAACCGTCGATGTACTCCCGCTCGGTGGGGAAGAAGCCGGAGCTCATCCGCTCCCGCTGCACCCGCAGCATCATCGCGATGTCCGCGCGGGACAGTGCCTCGTCGAAGTTGTCGACGATCTCCACCGGCCAGGTGGCCGCGCCCGTGGGCATCAGCGTCGGGGGAGCGCACAACAGCACCGTCGCCCCCATCGTCGTCAGCAGGCTGACATTGCTGCGCACCACCCGGGAGTGCAGCAGGTCACCGGTGATCACCACGGTGCGGCCCTCGAAGTCATTGACCGGCTCGCCGTCGAGCTTGCGGAGGTGCTGCCGGATGGAATAGCTGTCCAGCAGCGCCTGGGTGGGGTGCTCGTGCGCCCCGTCGCCGGCATTGACGATGCTGGCGCGTACCCAGCCCGCGGCCTGCTGCACGGTGCCGGAGCCGGCATGGCGGATCACGAAGCAGTCCACGCCCATCGAGTCCAGGGTGAGCAGCGTGTCCTTCATGGACTCGCCCTTGCTGACGCTGGAGCCCTTGGCGGAGACATTGATGGTGTCCGCACTCATCCACTTCCCGGCAATCTCGAAGGAGGTGCGGGTGCGGGTGGAGTCCTCGAAGAAGAGGTTGATGATGGTGCGGCCCCGCAGTGCGGGGATCTTCTTCACCTCCCGGCCCTGGATGTCGTGCATCTGTTCGGCAAGGTCCAGAATGCTCAGAGCCGTGGGACGGTCGAGGTCGCTGGCGGCCAGCAGGTGCTTCATCGGGTGCCCTTCGCTGCGGGGATGCGTTGGATGGTGACCAGATCCTGGCCGTCGTGCTCGACGAGGTGGACGGCCACCCGTTCGTCCTTGGCGGTGCCGATCTGCAAGCCGACGACGTCGGCCTGCAGCGGCAGTTCCCGGCCGCCACGGTCCACCAGGGTGGCCAGCATCACCCGGTCCGGGCGGCCGATGTCCTTGAGCGCATCCAGCGCCGCCAGCACGGTGCGGCCGGAGTTCAGCACGTCGTCCACCAACAGCACGGTGCGGCCCTCCACCGGGCAGGGGATCAGACTGCGGCCCGCCGTGCGGGTGGGATTGCGCCGCAGGTCATCGCGGTAGAGCGTGATGTCCAGGTCCCCGACGGGCACCTGGCCGCCCTCGATCCGGCCGATCTCGGTGGCCAGTCGACGCGACAGCGGGACGCCCCGGGTAGGGATGCCCAGCACCAGCAGGTTCTGGGCGCCCTTGGCCAGTTCGGTCACCTGGTGGGACATCCGGGTCAGGGCACGTTGGATCTCGTCGGCCTGGAGAATGACGCGGACCGGTCCGGCATCGTGGTCGGTGGCCCGGGGGCTGGGTGACTCGGGATTGAGGGTCACAAGCAGGTCTCCTGAGGTGCTCGAAGTCCCGTCCAACCGGTGGTGGGGGCGGGTCCTCGAAGCAGCAATCTACCAACCGGGAACGCGCCGTGGGACGCCACCCGCAAAGCGGCCCATTTCACCAGGTGCTCGGCTAGGATCAGCGCCATGAATGCGCTCACCACCCTGAACCTTCTGGAGTCCACCTTCCCGGGGTGGCCCGAGTACACCCCCGTCTCAACCATGCACATGTTCCTGCTCACGCTGGGCGTGCCGCTGCTGATCGGCCTGGTGGTCACCGGGCTGTTCCTGGGGACGCATCGCAAGCAGGAGCTGCGGGCCAGCAACGAGGCCGCCGGTATGATCGACGCCCAGCCGCGCACCGCGGTTGCCCCGGGCCGGGCCCAGCCCGCCGTCGAGGCGGGGGACGATGACCTGACCCAGGCCGCCCAGCTGGGTTCCCGCGCCGCCCGCACCGACCACTGACCGCAGGGCCGCCCAGAAACAGAAGCAGGACGGGGGTCCGACGCAACTATTGCGTCGGGCCCCCGTCCTGCATCTGTTCTCAGCGGATCCTTGGCCGGCTGGTGATCCCGGCGCATTCCAGCTCCTGCTGCATCCCAGACCCTGAGACTGGCTTGGGAATTCGCCATCCGGTGTGCTTCACTCAGTGACATGCAGACCGCGACAGCCCTCTTCCTCGTGACCCGGCGTCACGTGGACCTGCTGCGCCTCAATGGCTGCATGTGTCAGATGGCTTGAGCCGCGTCTGACCACCGTCCCCGTTTCTGAGGGGACACTCCGTCCGGGCGCGTGACGCCCGGGCATCATCTGGCCGCACTGCATCCGCAGCCCCCATTCCGGCCAAATCCACCTGTGTGTTGCGTGCCACCCACACAGAGGTGAGAATCCGTGAACCAGCCATCCCCGGCGGCCCCCAGCCGCGTCCGCCCGCCCCGCGAGGGCCAGTCCAAGGGGCAGTGGGCCGTCGACGGCCGCACCCCGCTCAACCACAACGAGGAGTTCAAGGCTGAGGAGAATCCGTTGGCCGTGCGGCAGCGGATCATCGACGTCTACTCCAAGCAGGGCATCCGTTCGGTTCCCGAGGATGACCTGCACGGCCGCTTCCGCTGGCTGGGCATCTACACCCAGCGCAAGCCCGGGATCGACGCCCGCAGCACCAGCAAGCTGGATGCCGGGCAGCTGTCCGACGACTACTTCATGATGCGGGTCCGGATCGACGGCCAGCAGCTCAGCCTGGACCAGGTTCGGGTGCTGGGCAGCATCGGAGTCGACTTCGCCCGGGACACCGCCGACATCTCCGACCGGCAGAACGTCCAGTACCACTGGATCGCCATCGAGGACGTGCCGGAGATCTGGCGTCGGCTGGAATCCGTCGGGCTGTCCACCACCGAGGCCTGCGGCGACACACCGCGCGGCTTCCTGGCCAGCCCCGTCGCCGGGATCGCGGCCGACGAGATCATCGACCCGACCCCCACCATCAAGGCGATCACGCAGCGCTGGATCGGCGACGAGTCCTTTGCCAACCTGCCGCGCAAGTTCAAGACCGCCGTCACCGGCCATCCCAGCCTGGACGTGGTGCACGAGATCAACGACATCTCCCTGGTGGGCGTCGTGCACCCGGAACTGGGTCCGGGCTACGACCTGTGGGTGGGTGGCGCGCTGTCCACAACCCCGCGGCTGGCCGAACGGCTGGGCGCCTTTGTCAGCGAGGCCGACGCCGTGGACGTCTGGGCCGGCGTGACCGGCATCTTCCGGGACTACGGCTACCGCAAGCTGCGCACCAAGGCCCGGCTGAAATTCCTGCTGGCCGAATGGGGCCCCGAGAAGTTCCGGCAGGTGCTGGAGGACGAGTACCTGGGCCGCGCGCTGCCCGACGGCCCGGCGCCGGCCAAGGCCGTCGGCGACGCCGACCACGTCGGCATCGGGGACCAGAAGGACGGCCGCAAGTACGTCGGCTTCGCCCCCACCGTCGGCCGGTTGTCCGGCACCATCCTGAATGGGGTGGCGGACCTGGCCGAGGCCGCCGGCTCCGGCCGGATCAGCTTCACCCCGCACCAGAAGCTGCTGGTGCTGGACGTCGACCCGGACAAGGTGGACCAGCTGGTGGCCGGGATGGAGGCGCTGGGCCTGACCGCCAAACCGTCGCCCTTCCGTCGCGCCACCATGGCCTGCACCGGGATCGAGTACTGCAAGTTGGCCTTCGTCGAGACCAAGGGGCTGGCGGCGCGCACCATCACGGACCTGGAGCAGCGGCTGGACGACGTCGACCTGCCCCGGCCGATCAGCCTCAACATCAACGGCTGCCCCAATTCCTGCGCCCGGATCCAGATCGCCGACATCGGCCTGAAGGGCCAGCTGGCCGGCGACGAGTTCGCCTTCCAGGTGCACCTGGGGGGTGGCCTGGCCAGCGAGACCCGCGACGAGGCCGGCCTGGGCCGCACCGTGCGCGGGCTCAAGATCACTGCCGATGACCTGCCGGACTATGTGGAACGAGTCACCCGCAGCTACCTGGCCGGGCACGAGGGCGACGAGACCTTTGCCGAATGGGCCCACCGGGCCGACGAGGAGGCCCTGCGATGAGCCTGTTCACCCACGTCCTGACCGGGGTGCAGATTGACCTCTCGGAGGAGGCCTCGACCGGCTCGGCCGCGGGGGCAGGGCCCCTGCCTCCGGATGCCGAGCCGCGCGACGCCACCACGGGCCCCGAGCCTGTTGAGGGATCCCAGTCGACGGTCCCCGAGCCTGTCGAGGGTGCCCTACCCACCATCGAACGCCGCTCCACCGCCGAGCTGAAGGCCCTGGTCGCCGAGGGGCAGGAGCGCTTCGTCGACTCCACCGCCCAGGAGCTGTTGGCCTGGGCCGGGCAGACCTTCGGCCGGGAGCTGGCCGTCGCCTGCTCCATGGCCGCCGACACCATCCTCCCGGCGCTGGTCAGCCAGACCATCCCCGGGGTCGACGTGCTCTTCCTGGAGACCGGCTACCACTTCCCGGAGACCCTGGCCACCCGGGACGAGCTGGCCCGGACCTGGCCGGTCAACGTGGTACAGGTGCTGCCCCGGTTGACCGTCGCGGAGCAGGACGCCCAGTACGGCCCGAAGCTGCATGACCGGGACCCGGCCCAGTGCTGCGGCCTGCGCAAGGTGGAGCCGCTGGCCCGGGCGCTGCGCGGCTACCAGGCCTGGGTGACCGGCATCCGACGGGAGGACAATGCGCTGCGCGCCAACGCCCAACTGGTGGAGTGGGACCAGACCCACCAGCTGGTCAAGCTCAACCCGATTGCGGCGTGGAGCTTCGACGACGTCCTGGACTTTGCCACCACCCACGGGGTGCCGGTCAACCCGCTGCTGGCCGACGGCTACCCGTCGATCGGCTGCGCCCCGTGCACCCGTCGCGTCAACCCCGGAGAAGACCCCCGGGCCGGCCGTTGGGCCGGTCTGGCCAAGACAGAATGCGGGATCCACCTGTGAACACCTCAACCCATCTGGACGCCCTGGAATCCGAGGCGATCCACATCTTCCGCGAGACCGCGGCCGAGCTGGAGCGGCCGGTGCTGCTGTTCAGCGGCGGCAAGGACTCCGTCGTGATGCTGCACCTGGCCAGCAAGGCATTCTGGCCCGGCCCGATTCCCTTCCCCGTGATGCACGTGGACACCGGCCACAACTTCGGCGAGGTGATCGATTTCCGGGACCGGACCGTCGAGCGGCTCGGGCTGCGGCTGGTGGTCAAGCACGTGCAGGACTACCTGGACGACGGCCGGCTGACCGAGCGTCCCGACGGCACCCGCAACCCGCTGCAGACCATGCCGCTGCTGGACGGCATCACCGAGAACCGGTTCAACGCCGTCTACGGCGGTGGGCGTCGCGACGAGGAGAAGGCCCGGGCCAAGGAGCGGATCGTCAGCCTGCGCGACGAGTTCGGCCAGTGGGACCCGCGCAACCAACGCCCCGAGCTGTGGAACCTCTACAACGCCCGGCACCGCCCCGGCGAACATGTCCGGGTCTTCCCGCTGAGCAACTGGACCGAGCTGGACGTCTGGCGCTACATCGAGCGGGAGCGGATCGAACTGCCCGAGCTGTACTACGCCCACCAGCGCCAGGTCTTCCGGCGCGACGGGATGTGGCTGGCCGTCGGCCCCGTCTCCCAGCCGCGCGACGGGGAAGAGGTGGTCACCAAGCAGGTCCGCTACCGCACCGTCGGGGACATGTCCTGCACCGGCGCCGTCGAGTCCGACGCCACCACCGTGGCCGACGTATTGGTGGAGGTTGCCGCCACCACGCTCACCGAACGCGGCGCCACCCGCGCCGACGACCGGATCTCCGAAGCCGCCATGGAAGACCGCAAGAAGGAAGGCTATTTCTGAGTCATCAGGGAGCGGGACGACCCCCCTCGAACCCCCGCGCCCTCGCGCGCACCGGCCTCCGCAGGCTTCGGCCTGCGCTCGGGATCGGAATGCGGGACGACCCCCTCCAACCCCCGCGCCCTCGCGCGCACCGGCCTCGGCAGGCTTCGGCCTGCGCTCGGGATCGGAAATGGTCCTCACCCCCCAAGAACCAGCACCCAGGAGAAGATCCATGACAACACACGCAATCACGGCGGCCGAGCCTGTCGAGGCCCCTCGGCAAGATCGGGGACCGCTGGCCAAGGCCCAGGGCTCGCTGCTCCGGCTGGCCACGGCCGGCTCCGTCGACGACGGCAAGTCCACCCTGGTGGGCCGGCTGCTCTATGACTCAAAGTCCATCCTCGCCGACCAGCTGGATGCCGTCGAGCGGGTCAGCCAGGAGCGCGGCCTGACCGGCGCGGACCTGGCGCTGCTCACCGACGGCCTGCGCGCCGAGCGGGAGCAGGGGATCACCATCGACGTCGCCTACCGCTACTTCGCCACCGCCGAGCGCACCTTCATCCTGGCCGACTGCCCCGGACACGTGCAGTACACCCGCAACACCGTCACCGGCGCCTCCACGGCCGACGTGCTGGTGTTGCTGGTGGACGTGCGTCGCGGCGTGCTGGAGCAGACCCGACGGCATCTGGCCGTTGCGGCCCTGCTGCGGGTGCCGCACGTCGTCGTCGCGGTGAACAAGCTGGACCTGGTGGACTTCAGCCAGGACCGCTACACCCAGGTGGCCACCGACATCGTCGCCGTCGCCCAGGAGCTGGGGGTGGCGGCGCTGACCACCATCCCGGTCAGCGCCCTGGACGGCGACAATGTGGTGGACCGCAGCCAGCGCACGCCCTGGTACGACGGCCCCAGCCTGCTGGACCTGCTGGTCACCATCGAGCCGGAGGCGGGGCGGGAGCAGCAGCCGCTGCGCTTCCCGGTGCAGTACGTGCTGCGCCCGCAGCAGGCCGCGATCAGCCCGGAGTACGTCGAATACCGCGGTTATGCCGGTCAGGTGGCCCAAGGAACGGTGCGCGTCGGGGACCAGGTGGTGGTGCTGCCCAGCGGACGTCGCACCTGCGTGGTGGGGATAGACACCGCCACGGGTTCCCTGGACCAGGCGACGGTGGGGGAGTCGGTGAGCCTGCGGCTGGCCGACGAGATCGACATCACCCGCGGCGAACTGATCGCCGCCGCCGAGGACGCTCCCACCCCGGTGCAGGAGATCGACGCGATGGTGGCCTGGCTGGCCGACACCCCGCTGCGGGTGGGGCAGCGGGTGCTGCTCAAGCACGGCACCCGCACGGTGCAGGCGATCGTGCGGGACCTGGAGGGGCGGTTGGACCTGGACTCCATGACCCCCGAGCCCGTCGAGCACCTGGAGCTGAACGACATCGGCCGGGTGCGGTTGAAGCTGGCCGGCCCGGTGATGGCCGAGAGCTACCAGACCTCCCGCCCCGGCGGCGCATTCCTGCTGGTGGACGCGCAGCAGGGCCTCACCCTGGCCGCCGGGATGGTGGACGACCCGAACACCCCCGGGATCGTGCACCCGCCGTCGGCCTTCAACTGGTCCATCTAGGAAGGACTGAACCATGAAGCAGCTTGTCATCCTGGCCCTGGCCGGGCTGGTCGCGCAGTTGATCGACGGTTCGCTGGGGATGGGCTATGGCATCACCTCCAGCTCGGTGCTGCTGGCCGGCGGGCTCTCCCCGGCGGTGGCCAGCGCGTCGGTCCACCTGGCCGAGCTGGGCACCAATGTCGCCTCCGGCGCGGCGCACGTGAAGCTGCGCAATGTGGACTGGTGGCTGGTGCTGCGCCTCGGGCTCCCCGGGGCCGTGGGCGCCTTCTGCGGTGCGACAGTGCTCTCCCACTTGTCCACCGAGGCGGCGCGCCCCGTGATGGCGGCGCTGCTGGTTGGTCTGGGGCTGTTCATCCTGGCCCGGTTCACCCTGCGTCGGACCCGGGTCTCCGAGGCCCGGGTCTCCCCGCACGGTTCCCGCTTCCTGGCACCGCTGGGGCTGGTGGGCGGCTTCGTGGACGCGACGGGTGGCGGCGGCTGGGGCCCGATCTCCACCACCGCGCTGGTCAGCGCGGGCCGGACCCACCCGCGGACCGTGATCGGGTCCGTCGACACCTCGGAATTCCTGGTCTCGTTGGCCGCCTCGGCGGGCTTTGTGCTCAGTCTGGGCAGCGCCGGGGTGCGGCTCAGCTATGTGCTGGTGCTGTTGGCCGGTGGCCTGGTGGCGGCGCCGCTGGCGGCTTGGCTGGTCAGCAGGATTCCGGCGCAGATCATGGGCGGCCTGGTGGGCGGCGCGATCGTGGTCACCAACCTGGGCCAGGTCTTCCGCAGCTTCTCCGTGCCGGAACCCGCCCGGCACCCGATCACCGTGGCGTTGCTGCTGGTCTGGTTGGCGGCGGTGGCCGTCGGGATCCGACGGTATCGACGCGACGCCGCCGGGGTTGGGGCCTCGACGGGCTCGGCCGCCGGGGCTCGATCGCGTCCCACGATCCCCGAGCCTGCTTCTTCCACGAACCCCGAGCCTGTCGAGGGGTCCTTGGCGGCGGCGACTTCGGAGGGTCCCCGATGAGCGGCCTGTTGCTGGCGGCCCACGGAACCCGCTCCGCGGCGGGCCGGGCTTGTGTCGAGGAGATCCGCGTCGCCCTGGCAGCGCGACTGGACCAGCCGGTGCGGCTGGGCTGGGTGGATGTCTGCGCCCCCTACGTGGCGGATCTGGTCCGGGACGGCGACGTGATCATCCCGGCCTTCCTGGGCGCCGGGCACCACGTCCGGGTCGACATTCCCGAGGCGGCGTCGCGAGCCCGTGACGTCACGGTGACACCACACCTGGGGGCGGAGCTGGGCGAACAGCTGGTGGTCGATGCCCTGGTCGGCCGGGTGGAGGAGGCCGGCGGGCCGTGGCCGACGACGGTGATCGGCTGGGCGGGCTCCACCCATGCCCGCAGCCGGCAGCAGGCCCGACGGCTGGCCGAGGGGCTGGCGCGGCGCTGGGCCGCTGCCGGGGTCCGGGTGGAGCTGGCCACCCCACGCGAACTGCCACCCCGGGTGGCCGCGGCCCGGGACCGAGGCGAGCGAGTGGGGGTGGCCAGCTACCTGTTGGCCCCCGGCTTCTTCCACGATCGGCTGGGTGATGCCGGGGCGGATGCCGTCAGCGCACCGCTGGGCGCCCACCCGGCCGTGATCTCGGCCCTGGTGGCCCGGCTGGTGACGACGATTCCGGAGCGGGCCGCTGCCTGAGCCAGACACTGCGCCAGCCTTCGGCGGGAGGATCCGGGAAACCGGCTGCCCGATGTCCCGGGTTGGACGGGGGACCAGTTATCCCGATAGAGCGCTGACGGGGGGTCCAGCGCCATGGTGGCACCGGACATCGGCATTCGCTCGACCGGGATAACTGGACCATTGACCAAACCACTGCAGCGGCCGGACTGGCCCGCCTTGGGGGGCAGGCGAGACCCCCGCGGGCCTCGGGGCAGCCTCGGGAAACCGCTGCGGCGGCTCCCGGTGGGTCACGCGTCGGTCAGCGTCACGTCCCCGGAGCCGGAGCTGGCCCGGATCTCCAGGTGGGGTTGGCCCTCGGTGGGTTCTCCGCGCGGGCTCAGCTGGACGTCCAGGTCCCCGGTGCCGGTGCTGGCGTCCTGCCAGACCGGGATGCCGCGCTTGGCGCCGATCGTGATGTCACCGCTGCCGGTACGGGCGGTGACCCGGCCGGACCCCAGACAGCCCAGCTCGACGTCGCCGGAACCGCTGGCCAGCTCCAGATCGCCGCTGGCCGTCTCCACCCGGATCTCGCCGGAACCGGTCTTGATCCGGGTCTCGCCCGGGGCCTCGTCCAGACTCACCACGCCGGAGCCGGCTGTGATCTCGCCACCGGAGCAGCTCTCGAGCGTCAGGTCGCCCGACGTGGTGCGGGCACGAAGCCGGCCACCCTCCCCGTTGATGGTGACGTCGCCGGTCTTGCCGTCCAGGTCCAGGGCGGTGCCCGGCGGGATGCTGACACTGGCGCTGACCCCGGCGGTGTGGCCGAAGCGCACCGAGGTGCGACCGATCTGCAGGGCGAAGCCGGCCCCCTTGCCAGTGGTGAGCACCGGAGGGATCACCAGCTCGATCCGGCCGTCCTTCTCCTCGGCCTTCAGGGCTTCGTCCAGATAGCTGGGTTCGCTGGCCGTCACCTCGATCCGGACCTGGCCGGGGTCGGCGTTATGGTCGATCTCCAGGTCAGCCTCGGGGGCGATGACGGTCAGCCCCGCCAGCTGGGCGACGTCGAAGGTGAAGGTGCGGGTGGTCTGGTCACTGTTCATGGCTTCTCCTAGGCCCAGCCGGTGACGCGGCGCGTGGACTTCTTCTGGGTGGGCTGGGGCGCCAAGGCCTGGCGGCAGGCCTGGGTGATCCAGCTGTTGAGCGAGAGGCCGTCGCGCTGGGCGGCGGCATCGGCCCTGGTCTTCACGTTCTCGGGCAGGCGCAGGGTGATCCGGGCGGTGCCCTGCTCCGTCTCCTCGGCCTCCGCCGGTTCAACCGGGGTGGCCGGCGGGGCCTGACGCAGGACGTCGATCACGGGATCCCGGCCCTCCAACCGCACCTGGACCACTGCGTCCTCCAACCCGGCGGAGATTTCGTCGGCGGCCTGGGTGAGGGCCTGGATCATGGCCAGCCGCAGGCTGGGCTCGGCGGCGGTGACCAATTTCTCGGCCACCGTCCTGGTGGTCTCGTCGGCCAGTGCGGTGGCCCGGTCAAGGTCCTGCCGCACGGCGTCCAGATAGCTGTTCAGCTCCATGCACACCACTATGACACCACGCCGACACCACCGCAACATCATAATGATGTCATGAATGGGTCCCCCTGCGAGAGTTGCGCACCATGGGAGCGCGGTGGTCACCACCAGGCGTGCATGCGGCGTGTCCGCTCGATTCGGCGGGTTGGTGCGCAACATTTGCGGGGTGGTGGGCGAGGCCGCCTCGTCTGGGTGAGGGCAGCGCTCAGGGATTGCAGCCGGCCGCCATGGTGGCGGTCAGGTTTGTGGCGTCGCGGGCGGCCTCGATGTTCCAGCTGTCCTTGGTGCGGGCGATTCCGCTGGCTGGGTGGCAGATGAACTGGTTCTTGAGCGACGCGGTATCGGGGATGTCACCCCGGGTGCGGGCCTGCGCCCAGCCCTCGTCGGTCAGGATGGACAGTGGAACGGTCCGGCCCAGATCCGTGGGGGCAATCAGCCAGCGTGGTTGGCCCTGCCAGGTCTGTGTCGTCACCGACGAGATCAACACGGTCCCGACGGTGGAGACCACTCGGGTCGGCTTTGGCAAGGGCTTCTCATCGGCTGACACCGCGACCATGCGATGGCCGGTGACCTGCCACCAGCCCGGCACCGGCGGCTTGCCCGGGACGGTCACCGTCGGGGCAGTGGCGGCTAGCAGCAGCTGGCCCGATGCCGTTCGCGCGGCAACGGCCCCGCCCGGCAGTTCCTCCACGACGTCGGTCTTGCGCAGGCCGAGCGTGATCCTGGTGCCGGTCAGCGTGAGTCGGGTGTTGCCCTCCGGCAGGTCCGTGCCGGCCAGGGTCCCGTCGGTGCGTACTGCGATGTCGCCCTGGGGGCCGCGCAGCACGATCGGGGGCAGCGGCTGGTAGTCGTAGTCCACGCTGGGCGTGTAGCTGGCCTCATCACCCAGCCCCGGATCGCTGGGCGAATCCGAGGGGCTGGGGCTGGCCTCCGGAGTGCTGGAAGAAGCGGTTCCGGAAGAAGTAGCGCCGGTGGCCACGACGCTGGGTGGGGTCTCCGTCGGGGAACCACCGCCGGGCCCGGCCGCAGGGAACGAGCCTCCACAGCCAGCCAACCCCAGGGTGATCGGCACCAACCAAGCCGCGAGCCGGGCCAGGGGCCGGGACGCGCGCCGGGCCGGGGGCCGGGACGCGCGCCGGGCCGGGGGCCCAGCCGCTGCGAGCCGGGCCATGGACCCGGCGTACGTGACCCGGGGGCGTGCGCCCGACTGGGCCATCGCGTGGCCCAGCCCGGCGCGTCGCCCCCGGGTCATCGGCAGGTCTCCCGGCCTCAGGCGCTGGCGGCCTGGCAGCGCAGCGCCCGTCGGGCCGCGTCGGACTGCTCAAGCAGCACCCGTCGTACCCCGGCCGAAAGGTCGGTGGCCAACAGCTCCTCCACCCGGCCCAGGAAGGCCTCGCCGGCCACCGGGACGGTGGGGAAGAGCAGCACCAGGGCATTCTGGCTGGCGGCGTGACCGCGGGTCTTCCAGATGCCCTCGGCGCCGCTGATCGCACGGCACAGCTCCAGGTACTTGTCGGCGTAGGGCTGCAGCAGCTCACCCTGGGTGTCGCTCCAGAACGCGCGGCAGACCTGCTCCTGGGTGCCATTGGGCACCTCCGGGTCCTCGCAGGCCAGCCGCCAGGCCTCCGCCTTGGCCTCTGTGGTGGGCAGGCTCGCGCGGCAGGCGGCCGCCCACTCGGCGCCGGAGATGGTCTTGTCCCGCTGCGCCTCGGCGTCGATCTCGGCGGTGCCGACGGCACCCATCCGGGCCAGCGCCCGGGTGATCCGCCAGCGCATGTCGGCGTCGATCTGCAGGCCGTCGGGCACCTCATCGCCTGCCAGCCAGGCCTTGAGCAGCTCAGCGCCGGCGGCCGAATCCACCGCGGAGATGATCCCGTTGGCAAAGCCCAACTGGTGGTCGCTGCCCGGCTCGGACTGCTTCAACAGGCCGGCGAAGCCGGCGGTGAGACGCGCCCGGCCAGCGGCCCGCTGGTCATCCGGGGTGTAGGAGGTGCCGGCCAGGACCGCCTGGTTGCGCAGGAAGGCCAGCGCGGCCGGGTCGGTCTCCTGCGCGATCCCCTGCAGCACCAGCGAGATGTAGTCCGCGGCGGGCATCTCTGCGTCGCGGCACATGTCCCAGGCGGCCGCCCAACAGACGGCCCGCGCCAGCGGGTCCTCCATCTGGTGCACGTGCTGCACCAGGGTGGCCAGCGACTGCTCGTCCAGCCGCACCTTGGCGTAGGTCAGGTCCCGGTCATTGAGCAGCACCAGGTCACCGCGGTGCACCCCCACCAGGGCGGGGATCGGGGTGCGTTCCCCGTCGATGTCCACCTCCAGCTCATGGCTGCGGCGCAGCACCCCGTCGGTCAGGGTGAAGACGCCGATCCCCATCCGGTGGGTGCGCAGCGTCGGGTGTTCCGGGTTGGCGGTCTGCACGACGTCGAAGCGGGTGAACCTGCCCTGGTCATCCAGGTCGAAGTCGGCGCGCAGCACATTCGGGCCCGTGGTCTCCAGCCACTGGGCGGAGAAGTTGGACAGGTCCCGGCCGGAGCTCTTCTCCAGTGCCCCCAGCAGGTCGGAGAGCTGCGTGTTGCCGAAGGCGTGCTCGGCGAAGTAGGCCTGCACCCCGGCCAGGAAGGCGTCCTCCCCGACGAAGGCCACCAGCTGCTTCAGCACGGAGGCGCCCTTGGCATAGGTGATCCCGTCGAAGTTTTGCTCGACGGCCTCCAGGTCCACCATGTCCGCGGCAATCGGGTGGGTGGTGGGCAGCTGGTCCTGCCGGTAGGCCCAGGACTTGCGGCCATTGCAGAAGCCCACCCAGGGGTCGGTCCCGCCGTCGGCCTCGTGGATCTTGGCCAGGCAGAAGTGGCTGGCCCATTCCGCGAAGCTCTCGTTCAGCCACAGGTCATCCCACCAGGTCATGGTGACCAGGTCCCCGAACCACATGTGCGCCAGCTCGTGCAGGATGGTGTTGTCCCGGGACTCGTACATCTCCTGCCCGACGCGGGAGCGGAAGAGGTACTCGTCGCGGAAGGTGACGCAGCCGGCATTCTCCATGGCCCCGGCATTGAACTCCGGCACGAAGATCTGGTCATAGCTACCGAAGGGGTAGGGGTGGCCGAAGCTGGCCTCGAAGACGTCGAAGCCGCGCTGGGTGGTGTGCATGATCCGCTCGTCGTCCAGGAATTCGGCCATGGACTGGCGGCACATCACCGAGGCGGGGATCTCGCCCAGTTTGGTCTTCAGGGTGTGTTCGACGCGGTGGTACTCGCCCGCGATCAGGGCGGTGATGTAGGTGGCCACCTTCAGTGTCGGCTCGAACTCCCAGATGCCGTTGCCATTGGCGCCCTCGACGGGTTCGACGGCCTGGGCATTGCTGACCACCTGCCAGTGCCTGGGCGCAATCACGTTCAGCTGGAAGGTGGCCTTCTGGTCGGGCTGCTCGAAGGTGGCGTACATCCGGCGGGCATCGGCGGTCTCGAACTGGGTGTAGAGGTAGACCTTGCCGTCGGCCGGGTCGACGAAGCGGTGCAGGCCCTCGCCGGTGTGCGAGTAACGGCACAGGGCGGTGACCACCAGCCGGTGCTCGCCGGGCTCACTGCTGAAGGGCAAGGTGCCGTCGGCGAAGCGGGTGACGTCCACCTGGGTCTCGTCCAGCCAGGCGTCCAACACCTCGTCGGCAATCAGGTCGACGTGGGATTCGCCGCCCTGGCTGGTGAAGGTGATCTCCGAGGTCGACAGGAAGGTCTCGGTGGGCTCGGCCAGCGGTTCTCCGTCCAGGCCCAGGCCGGACAGGTCGACGGTGACCAGGTAGGCCTCGGCGGTGACAATCCGGGAGCGCTGCTGGGCGCTCTCACGAGTGATGTTTGCGGTAGTCATGCGGGACATGGACCTTTCATGGCGTGGAGATGACCAGCGGGGCTGAATCACCATTCGAGCCTATACCGGGTTGCTCGGGAATTGGTTGCATAGGCTGGGGGCATGACCACTCCCGTTGACTTCTGGTTTGACCCGTTGTGCCCGTGGGCCTGGATGGCCTCCCGCTGGATGCTGGAGGTGGAGAAGGTGCGCGACGTGCACACGACCTTCCACGTGATGAGCCTGTCGGTGCTGAACGATGGCCGTGACCTGCCCGAGGACTACCAGGAACACATGCGCGAGGGCTGGGTGGGGGTGCGCGCCGCCATCCTGGTGGAGCAGCAGCACGGCTTCGACGTCCTGCGGAGCTTCTACACTGCCCTGGGCACCCGCTACCACCTGGGCAAGGAGCCCAAGACCGCCGATACGGTGCGGGCGGCGCTGGCCGAGCTGGACCTGGACGAGTCGATTGCCGACCGGGCGGCGGCCTGGCAGCCCGGTGATGCGCCCGACGAGGTTGACGTCGCTCTGCGCAAGAGCCACCACGATGGGATGGATCCGGTGGGCGACGAGGTGGGTACCCCGGTGATCCACCTGAACGGCAAGGCGTTGTTCGGGCCGGTGATCAGCCCGGCGCCCAAGGGTGAAGAGGCGGGCCGGCTCTTTGATGGGTTCAGCCTGGTGACCGAGTACGACGGCTTCTTCGAGCTGAAGCGCACCCGCACCGTGGGCCCGATCTTCGACTGACATTCTTGGACGGGTCTACTGACCGCAGCCGGACCGTAGTCGGTGCCAGCTGCGGTCAGTTCCGTTCGGTGCCGGGTCAGCGGCGGGTGGGCAGACCCTCCAGGGCCTCGATGCCGTCCAGGGTGGAGACCTCCGGCTCGTGGTGCAGCGTCGGGTCCACCTTGAGGTAGGTCTTGGTCTCCCGGGCGATCAGGCCGGAGCAGATCAACAGGCCCACCAGGTTGGGCAGCGCCATCAGGCCGTTGGCGATGTCGGAGAAGGTCCACACGGTCGAGAGCTCCATGGTGGCCCCGACGAAGACGATGGCGCTGAAGACCAGCCGGTAGGGCAGCACGCCCTTGACGCCCACCAGCCGCTCCACATTGCGTTCGCCGTAGTAGGCCCAACCCAGCACGGTGGAATAGGCGAAGAAGATCAGCGCCAGCGCGACGATCACGCCGCCGGCCGTGCCGGGCAGGCCGGTGCTGAAGCCCTGCGCGGTGAGCGCGGCGCCGGTCTTGCCGGACTGCCACACGCCGGTGGTGAGGATCACCAGGCCGGTCATGGAGACCACGATGATGGTGTCGATGAAGGTCTGGGTCATGGAGACCAGGCCCTGGCGCACCGGGTGCTTGGTCTTGGCGGCGGCCGCGACGATGGCCGCCGAGCCCATGCCGGACTCGTTGGAGAAGACGCCGCGGGCAATGCCGAACTGGATGGCCTGGGCCAGGGCCGCGCCCGCGAAGCCGCCCGCCGCGGCGGTGCCGGTGAAGGCGTCGGTGAAGACCAGCTGCAGCGCCGGAATGATGCCCTGGTAGTTGATGGCCAGCACGACGAAGCCGGCCACCACGTAGAAGATGATCATCAGCGGGACGAAGGCGGAGGTCACCCGGGAGATGGACTTGATGCCGCCCAGGAGCACCAGCGCGGTCAGCACCACCAGCACCGCGCCGACGATCGTCGGGCTGATCCCGAAGGTGTCGTGCATGGCGGCGGCCACCGAGTTGGACTGGGTCATGTTGCCGATCCCGAAGGAGGCAATCACCGCGGCGATGGCGAAGAAGAGGGCCAGGAACTTGCCGAGCCCGCCCGGGATGGCGCGCTGCAGGTAGTACTGCGGGCCGCCCGAGACCTCACCATTGGCGTCCAGCGTGCGGAAGCGGACGCCCATGAAGGCCTCCGAGTACTTTGCGGCCATGCCGAAGATCGCCGAGAGCCACATCCAGAACAGGGCACCGGGGCCACCCAGGTGGATCGCGGTGCCGACGCCGGCGATGTTGCCCACACCGACGGTGGCGGCCAGGGCCGTCGCCAGGGCCTGGTAGTGGGAGACGTCGCCCTCCTCATGATCGGCGTCGCTGCGCCGGAAAAGCGCCAGGGAGAGGGCGGGCCCCAGCTTGAGGAACTGCACGCCACCCAGCCGGATGGTGAGCCAGATGCCGGTGCCCAGCAGCAGCGGGATCAGCATGAACTTGCCCCAGATGATCCCGTCGAGGGTTGTCAGAAATTCTTCCACGGTGCGCACTCCTGTGTGTTGACCTGTGTGTGGACTCGAGTCGAACGAGCGTTCGCGACAGCAAATCGTGAAATTTGTCACAAATCAAGGGTCAACGGGGTGATTTGGCGCAGAGTTCATGTCAGCCTCAGCCCCGACGCGCCTGCCGACCCCGTCTGGACGCAAAACTGTCAGTGGGCTGGTGCAGGATGGACGCCGTGACCCAGAAGACTCCCGCCGCTCAAACCGACGCCACCGCCGACACCGCGGATGATGCCCTGGACCAGGGCAGTGTCGCCGTGCAGCAGCTCGAAGACGCCGTCGCCGCCGTCCAGGCCGCGCCCGAGGCCGGCACCGACGAACGGCGCCGCTGGACCGAGCTTGCCGAGCGGATCACCGAGGCCCAGGAGGCCTACTACGGCGCCGACGCGCCCACCATCTCCGATGCGGAGTACGACCAACTGATGGGCCAGCTGCAGCAGCTGGAAGACAGCTTCCCGGAGCTGCGCAGCCCCGATTCGCCCACCCAGAAGGTGGGCGCGGCGCAGCGGCTGACCGACTTCGCGCCGGTCACCCACGCCGAGCGGATGCTCAGCCTGGACAATGTCTTCTCCGTCGAGGAGTTGTCCGAGTGGCTGGCCCGGACCCAGAAGGCCGTCGGGGAGGCCGGCAGCCAGTACCTGTGTGAGCTGAAGATCGACGGCCTGGCCATCAACCTCACCTACGAGCGAGGGCGGCTGGTGCGGGCCGCCACCCGGGGCGACGGCCGGGTGGGGGAGGACGTCACCGGCAATGTCCGCACCATCGCCAGCATCCCGCAGCAACTGACCGGTGAGGACATTCCCGAGCTGCTGGAAGTCCGTGGCGAGGTCTTCTTCCCCGTGGCCGCCTTCGCCGACCTGAACGCGTCCTTGGTGGAACAGGGCAAGCCGCCCTTCGCCAACCCCCGCAATGCCGCGGCCGGCTCCCTGCGGCAGAAGGACCCGTCGGTCACCGCCAGCCGGCCGCTGGACATGCTGGTGCACGGAATCGGTGCCCGTACCGGATTCGACATCACCCGGCAGAGCGAGGCCTATGAACGGCTCAAGGCCTGGGGGCTGCCCACCTCGCCCTACCACCGGGTGCTGGCCACCCCGGCCGAGGTGCAGGAATTCGTAGCCTACTACGGGGAACACCGGCACGACGTGAGCCATGAGATCGACGGCATCGTGATCAAGGTGGACCAGATTGCCCGGCAGCGGCAGCTGGGCACCACCTCCCGGGCACCGCGCTGGGCAATCGCCTTCAAGTACCCGCCGGAGGAGGTCAACACCAAGCTGCTGGACATCCAGGTCAACGTCGGCCGCACCGGGCGGGTCACGCCCTTCGGGATGATGCAGCCGGTCAAGGTGGCCGGTTCCACCGTCGCGATGGCCACCCTGCACAACGGCTTCGAGGTGAAGCGCAAGGGCGTGCTGATTGGCGATACCGTCGTGCTGCGCAAGGCGGGCGACGTGATCCCGGAGATCCTGGGGCCGGTCACCGAGCTGCGCGACGGGAGCGAGACCGAGTTCGTGATGCCCACCCACTGCCCCTCCTGCGGCACCGAGCTGCGGCCGGAGAAGGAGGGGGACAAGGACATCCGCTGCCCCAATTCCAGGACCTGTCCGAGTCAGTTGCGGGAGCGGCTGTTCGCGCTGGCCTCCCGCTCCGGCTTCGACATCGAGGCACTGGGTTTCGAGGCAGCGACGGCCCTGGTGGATCCCGAGTACGGACGGCCCGCGGAGGCGGACGGACAGGGCATCGAGCGCGACCAACCGGTGCTCGCCAATGAGGCGGGCCTGTTCGACCTTCGGCTGGAAGACCTGGCCGAGGCCAAGGTATGGCGCCGTCCGAAGCGGCGCAAGGACGGGGTGACGGTGGAGCTGCCCCCGGAGAAGCAGCTGTACTTCTTCACCAAGGCCACCAGCAAGACTCCGTCGAAGCCACGGGCCACCACCGAGAAGCTGTTGGAGGAGTTGGAGAAGGCCAAGAAGCAGCCGCTGTGGCGAGTGCTGGTGGCGCTGTCCATCCGACATGTCGGGCCGACAGCGGCGCGGGCGTTGGCCACCCGCTTCGGTTCGCTGGAGGCCATTCGGTCCGCCAGCGTGGAGGATTTGGCCGACACGGAGGGCGTCGGGATCGTGATCGCCGAGGCCGTGGTGGAGTGGTTCACCGTGGACTGGCACCGCCAGATCGTCGAGCGGTGGGCCGCCGCCGGAGTCCGGATGGCCGACGAGCGCGACGAATCCATCGAACGCACCCTGGAGGGGCTGACCATCGTCGTCACCGGCGGGCTGGAGGGCTTCACCCGCGACGGTGTCAAGGAGGCCATCATCAGCCGCGGAGGCAAGGCCTCAGGCAGCGTCAGCAAGAAGACCGACTATGTGGTGGTGGGGGAGAATGCCGGGTCCAAGGCCGCCAAGGCCGAGGAACTGGGGCGCCCCATCCTGGACGAGGCACAGTTCGTGAAGCTGCTCGAGGGCGGCCCCGACGCCTTGGCCTGAACTGCAGTCCCTGGGTTTGTCGAAGGCTGGCCGCCGTGGTTGCGCTGGTCCCAGTCGCCCCTCGTGGGGGCACGGATCCGTGGTCCGCAAGCACGGTTGCCCGAGTCTGTCGAGGCCCCAAGCGGGCCAGACGAAAGGTCCCCGCCCGGCAGCTGCCGGACGGGGACCTTCGTCGTGCTGGGATTCAGTGACGTCGCTGACTGACCGGATCAGTGGGCGATCGCGCCACCCGCGCCGATGCCGGTCATGGAGCAGACCTCCATCTCGGCCTGCAGGTCGCTGTCGGGCTCGGGCGAGGTGAGGCTGCCGACGATGCCGGCCAGGAAGGCCAGCGGGAGGCTCACGATGGTCGGGTTTGTGAGCTCCAGGAAGGCGAAGTTGGCATTCGGGAAGAAGGCCGTCGGGCTGCCGGAGATCGAGGTAGAGAACAGGATGATCAGGATTGCCGAGACCAGGCCGGCGTAGATGCTCCACACGGCGCCGCGGGTGTTGAAGCGGCTCCAGTACATGGTCATCAGGATGGCCGGCAGATTGGCCGAGGCGGCCACGCCGAAGGCCAGCGAGATCAGGAAGGCGATGTTCTGGCCATTGGCGAAGATGCCGCCCACCACGGCCAGGATGCCGATGGTGACCGAGGTGATCCGGGCCACCTTGACCTCGTCGGCCGGATCCACCTTGCCGTCGTGCAGCACGTTGTTGTAGATGTCGTGCGCAAACGACGCCGACGCGGTGATGGTCAGGCCGGCGACCACCGCGAGGATGGTGGCGAAGGCCACGCCGGAGATGATCGCCATGAAGACCGACCCACCCAGGTGGTGCGCCAACAGGGGTGCGGCGGAGTTCGCCTTGCCAGGGGCCTTGGCGATGGCCTCGGCACCCACCAGAGCGGCGGCGCCATAGCCCAGGATCAGGGTGAAGATGAAGAAGACGCCAACCATGCCGATGGTCCAGACCGCGGACTTGCGGGCATCCTGGGCGGTGGGCACGGTGTAGAAGCGCATCAGCACGTGCGGCAGGCCCGACGGGCCGCACACCAGCGCGATGGCCAGCGAGATGAAGGACAGCTTGGTCCAGCCATTGGTGCCGTACTGCAGCATCGGCTCCATGATGGCGTCGGCCTTGGGGTGGGTGGCGACGGCGTCGGCGAACAGCGTGGACAGGTTGAATCCCTTGAGGGCCATCACCCAGACGAACATGATGGCGGCGCCGGAGACCAGCAGCACGGCCTTGATCATCTGCACCCAGGTGGTGCCCTTCATGCCGCCGACCAGGACGTAGACGATCATGATGGCGCCCACCAGCGCGATCACCAGGCTCTGGCCGTTCTTGGAGGAGATGCCCAGCAACAGGGCCACCAGGCCACCGGCGCCAGCCATCTGCGCCAGCAGGTAGACGAAGGAGATGGTCAGGGTGGAAGCGGCCGCGGCGGTGCGCACGGGCTTCTGGTTCATCCGGAAGCTCATCACGTCGGCCATTGTGTACTTGCCGGTGTTGCGCAGCGGCTCGGCCACCAGCAGCAGGGCGATGATCCAGGCCACGAAGAAGCCGACGGAGTACAGGAAGCCGTCGAAGCCGTTGAGGGCGATCGCGCCGGTGACGCCCAGGAATGCAGCAGCGGACAGGTAGTCGCCGGTGATGGCCAGGCCGTTCTGGCGGCCGGAGAAGGCGGCGCCACCGGTGTAGAAGTCGGTGGACTTCTTGGCGGAGTCCCGGGTGACCTTGATCACCACGGCCATGGTTCCCATCACGAACAGGGCAAAGATGCCGATGTTCATGATCGGGTTGCCGACGGTCTCCAGCAGGGTGAGATTCAGCGGGTTCATCAGTTGGCCTCCTGCTCCAGGCGGGCGCGCAGCGTGCGGGCGCGAGGGTCAAGGTTGTTGTTGGCGTGCCGGACGTAGAAGAAGGTCACCAGGTAGGTGGTGAGGAAGTTCAGCAGGCCGAACAGGATGCCGACGTTGATGTAGCCGAAGACCTTCTTGCCCATCAGACCCGGGGCGTAGGTGGCCATCAGGACGAAGACGAAGTAGAGGCCGACGAAGGTGATCACCATCGGGAAGGCGAAGCTGGTGAAGGACTTGCGCAGTTCCTGGTATTCGGCGGAGTTCTTGGCGGCGACGAAGTCGATGCCGTCGGCGGTGGACTCGGGGCCAACCTGGCTGAGCTCAGGCAGGGGCCAGTGGTCCTCGGGAAGGTGTGCTTCCACCTCATCGGAGGTGGAGTGGTGGTGTTGGTGCGTCACGCGGGCTCCTGTCAGGGGCGCCGAGGCGGGCCTCGGTGTGTGGCAAGTGGCCTCGACGGTTGTCGGGGCTCTAGGTGACCCGGTCCGGGTCTTGTTGGGGTGGCGCGGTACTGGGGCAACGATCCGGCTGCGCTGTCGGCTCGTTCGGCCACCGGCGGGTGGTTGACAAGAGAGTGACACATTGTGAACTCATGCACAAGAGGTTTCGTGAAACCTTTCAAAATGAGGCACGCGGGTCACCCTGCAGATGTTGCTCGTGATGATCGTCATAGTGGGCGTGCCACGCCTCAACCGACCCACGGCATGCCGGGAACAGCGGCTGATGAACAACATATGCAGGGTTGTCCACAGTCCGGGTGCTCTCGAGGAGTTGTCCACAGGCGCCCGGCCGGGTGACACGAATCGCCGCCTCTTGCACACACTGCTGGGCATGCGGGGGACAGATGAGGTCAGGGCGCTGCTGGCGTCCAATGGCGGGGTGCTGCGCCGGGCGGATCATCCGGACTTGCGTGGATCCATCGACTGGATGCTGCGCTCACCGAAGAAGGAGGTGGTGCGCATCCTGCCGGGCGTGATTGCGGCGGCCGGTGTGGCCGGGGACTTCGACGTGCGGGTGCGGGCCGTGATGCTCTGGCGGCCGGATGCCATCATCACGGGGGATGCCGCGGCCCGGCTCGGGTACTGGCCCGAGCATCAGGCGGGTGAGATCGACGTGATCCTGCCCCGCTACACCAGACCTGCGGCCGGGGTCCGAATCCACCGGGTGAAACTCCCGCTGGACCACATGGTGGAAAAGGACGGAATGCGCTGGACCCATCCTTCATGGACCGCGGTCTGGCTGGCCGAGCGGGACGGTGGGGACGCCATCGACGAGGCACTGCGCCGGGGGGAGGCGAGCCTGGTGGAGATCCAGGGCGCGCTGGACTCGATGTCCCGCCGGACCGGCACCGAACTGAGGCGCTTCGCGGTGGACAACAGCCGGGAGAATCCGTGGTCACATGCGGAACGCCGTTGGCACATGATGCTGTACGACCATCAGATCACTGGCTGGGTGGGGAACCTCCCGGTCATGATCGGCGGAGTGCGGATGGTGCTGGACGTGGGAATGCCAGATCTCAAGATTGCGATGGAGGTCCAGTCGGTCGCCTTCCACACCGATCCGGCCACGTTCTATGCAGACCAGGAGCGAATCACCGGGCTGGTGGCGGAGGGTTGGACCTACTTCCCCGTCACCACGCCCATGATGGACGAGGAGGGCAAGGTGATGGGCCGGCTGGCCGCCGTCATGGCCCGCCGTCGACGGGACTTGGGCTTCCCGCCGGAACCCACCCCTGCGAGCGTTGCCGATCACCGCTCCCGCAGGCGGCGAAAACCCCCGTGTGCAGGCTGAGCGCTTCTTCTGCGAGGGCTGAGACGCAACTCCTGCAGGGGCGCGGGTAGCCGGGGCCGCAGGACGGGTGCCGGATCAGAAGAAGACCAGGTTGGCGGCCGGATGGGTCACCGCGAACATCCGTCCCAACCTGCCCACCGCCGCGGGGTCACCGGCAATCCGGCCGGCGCTGGCCAGCACCGGCGCGGGTGCGGTGCCCAGGTAGAGCTCGGCCAGGGCGTCGATCCCCAGGGTGACCTGGGCGGCGGTACGTTCGGCCGGCTCCAGCGTGGGCTGGCCGTCGCGGATGGTCAGCGTCCAGCAGCCGGGGGACAGCTCCAGCGGATCTGTGACGGCCAGCGTGATCTGGCCGTCGTGCTCCCAGCCGCGCGCCAGCAGGGCAGCGGGCACGTCCAGCAGGCGGAGCCAGATCTGGTCTGATTCCGCGACGGTGTTCACCACCCGGTGGTCCACCAGCGCCGGGCGCAGCGCGCTGCCCTCCTGCAGGTTCGCAAAGCGCACGGTGTCGACCAGGTCCAGGCCGGCCAGGTAGCGCCACAGCGCCAGCTCGGCGGCTCCGTCCAGCGCCACCAGGTCCACCACTCGCGCGGTCTGGTCCTCCACCAGGTAGCTCACCGCCCCACGGGGCTCGTCGTCGACGAAGGCCAGGGCGGCCCGCATCCCGGTGTGCGGGGCCATGGTCTCCCAGTCCCACTCTCCGGAGTGGAGGCTGGCGTGGTAGTTCATGGTTTGGTGTGCCCCGCGGAAAGAGGCCAGGAAGCGTCGGTGCAGGTCCTGCACCAGCTCGGAGCAGACGAGGGGGTCGGCCTGCTCCACCTGGCAGGTGTCGGCCAGCTGGGCGGATTCCGGTCGCAGGACGAAACGCAGGCCGGTGTCCACGTCGACCCGCTGCCGGGTGATAGCGACGCCGAAGCCGAAGCGACCATAGATCCCGCCCTCGCTGGCGGTGAGGGAGGCCACAGCCAGCCCGGACTCGCGGGCCGCGGTGAGGTCGTCGGTGATCAGCCGACGCAGCAGGCCCCGACGTCGGTCGGTGGCCCGGACCGTGACGTCGGTGATGTAGTGGCAGTCCAGCCGTTCTTCGCCCACATTGAGGTGGCGGGTGAGGCTGGCCAGGGTCGCGACGGGAACCTCGTCCAGCCCGAGGCCGGCCATCTGTGGGGCGCGCTGGACCCACCGCAGCCGCGTCCGGTCAGCGCAGCAGGTGGCCCACCAGCGTTGCAGGTTCTCCTCGGCGGAGTGCTTCTCATTGAAGCCGAACCGCACGGCCCGCAGCCACCCGCGGGCCGCGTCGTCCAGCTCGCCCTGGGCAATCCGTTCGTCGAAGTGATAGCGCTCGTCCACGGCAACGAACCTAACGAATCGGAGACCCCCGACGCATCTGAAATAGTGGGGCCATGCGCGTTCACATTGCCACCGACCATGCCGCCTTCGAACTCAAGGAATACCTGCGCGAGCAGCTGACCGCCGCCGGGCACGACGTGGTTGACCACGGCGCCGCCGCCTACGACGCGGAGGATGACTACCCCGACACCTGCATCCCGTGCGCCGAGGCCGTCGTTGCCGACCCCGAGAGCCTGGGCATCGTGCTGGGCGGATCGGGCAATGGGGAGCAGCTGGCCGCCAATCGGGTCAAGGGCTGCCGCGCGATCCTGGCCTACAACACCGAGATCGCCACGCTGGGCCGCGAGCACAACAATGCCAACGTGATCTCCCTGGGCGGCCGGTTCACCGGCAACGAGGAGGCGCTGGAGATCGTCAATGCCTTCCTCGCCCAGCCCTTCACCCAGGAGGCCCGCCATGCCCGACGGGTGCAGAAGATGACCGACTACGAGGTCGCTCACCGCGCCTGAAATCCAGGACCGGGCGGTGGACCGCTGGAAGGGCCGCCAGAGGGTGGTCAGACCGCTGGGGCGCCACTGAGAGCAGATGCTGGACGGGGGGCCGACGCAACCATCGCGTTGCCCCCTTGTTCTGCAGCTGTTCTCAGCAGAACTCGCGGTGGGTGTCGGTCAGCGACGCCGACCCGACGCCCGGGCCAGCAACGAATCGAGCACCTGGGTGGCTCGGGCCAGATCGGCGGGTTGGGGGCGGCTCACCTCCCGGGCCCGCACGGCACGGTCCGGAGTGAGGATCCCGGAGGTGCCGTCGCGCCCGAACTCCCGCGGCCCATGCCCGCCCTGACCACGGGAATTGCCGGGGGCGGTGCCGGACCCGGTGCGCTCAGTGCTCATGCGTGCCAGTCTAGAAGGAACCAGTCAGGCCACCAGATGGCAGGACAGGCCAACAGGTTCGGGACGAGCCACGCGGCGCGGGACGGGTACGCGAGCATAACGGGCCACCAGGTGCAGGACAGCCGAACAGGTTCAGGGCGAGCCGCGAGGTGCAGGACGGGTACGCGGTGCATCACGGGTCACCGGGTGCAGGGACAGGGAGGTGTGGATGCCGGAAGGGCATGTGATCCATCGGCTGGCGCTGGCCACCATGGCCAACTTCGGGGGCAAGCCGGTGGCGGTCAGTTCCCCGCAGGGGCGTTTCGCCGGGGCTGCCGCCGGTCTGGACGGCCACGTCCTGCAAGAGGCCAGCGCCTGTGGCAAGCACCTGTTCATCGGCTTCGAGAGCTTGCACCCGGAGCGCCTCGTGCACATCCATCTGGGTCTGATCGGCAAGCTCTTCTTCGCCCCGCTGACCGAACCCCGCGGTGCGGTCCGGTTGCGGATCACCGACGGTCAGGTGGCGGCTGACCTGCACGGCCCACAACTGTGCCGGCTGATCACCGCGTCGGAGCAGGCGGCCCAGATCGCCAGGCTGGGTCCGGACCCGATCCGGCCCGACGCGGACCCGGAGATCGCCTGGCAGCGGATCCACCGTTCCGGGCGGAGCATCGCGTCACTGTTGATGGACCAGCGGATCACCGCCGGGGTGGGCAACATCTACCGGGCCGAGGTGCTCTTCCGCCACCACGTGAACCCCACCACGCCGGGCAACCAGTTGCGCCGCGCCACCTGGGAGGCCATCTGGGCGGACCTGGTGGTGCTGATGCGCGCCGGGGTGGAGGTTGGCAGGATTGACACCGTGCTTGACCAGCACGGCCCCGAGGCGCAGGGACGGCCCGCCCGGGTGGACCGCCACGGGGGCGAGGTCTACGTCTACCGTCGGGCCAGTCAGCCCTGCCTGGTCTGTGGCAGCGCGGTCCGGGTGGCCGAGCTGGAGGGTCGCAATCTCTACTGGTGCGGAAAATGCCAGCGCCGACGCTGATCCGGTGGGGAGGGCTGGAGATCACCGTCGCGGCCGATGGCAGCCTGCCAACCGTGAGCCTGGACGGCCGCCCGGTGGTGCGGGGTCTGGCGGTTCGCTTCAACCCGCCGTGGGTGCACCAACGCACCGAGCTGCTGCTGGACGAGATTGAGCAGCACTTCATCCTGGAGTCCGACGGGGCCCTGCAGGCCCGCGCGGTGGTGCGGCAGGTCTTCGACGACACCTGGAGTCTGCGGATCCAGCTGGTCAACCTCACCGACGTCGAGCTGAGCGTGCCGCCGGCGCGCTTGGAGTTCACCCCCGCCTGGCCGGCGCGACGCTGGCTGGCGGGGGCCGAGGGGCAGATCAGCCTGGACGTCGCCCACCCCGAGGGCAAGCTGCTGACCTTCACCCAGCTGCGGGGCCGCAGCCGGCTCAGCGAGGACCAGTGCTGGCTCACCGACCTGCCCGTCCGGCTGGGGCCGGCCGGCACCCCGCACGCCGGCTACCAGGTCAGTTGGCGTGCCGACTGGCTGCCCGACGAGCGCACCCAGGCCGCCACTCTGCCGTCCTGGTGGCCGGAGCGCACCGTGCTGCTGGATCCCCAGGAGGAGGTCACCCTGAGCCTGCCCGACGCCGCGATCGAGGCCGCCGGGATCCAGGTGCTGCAGGACGAGGCGGTCACCTACCTCACCGCCCACGAGGGGGTCCATCTGGCGCAGGTGCACGCGGGGCGGGGGACCACCGACGTCGAGCTGGCCTGGGCCGATGACCTGGTCTGGTGCCATCTGGTGCCGGCCGCCCAGGGCTTGGCGCACCGTGATCCGCGCGCTCTGGCGGCGCACGAGGTCTTCCTGCTGGGGCGCGCCCAGGCGCTGGGGCACCTGGGGGAGGCCCCCGGCACCCTGGTCACGGAGGCGGTGGAGGAGCTGGCGGCGCACCCCGGGCCGGTGGATCCGCTGGGCCTGGCCGCGGTGGCCGACGAGGTGATGGCCCACGGCGCCCCGGAGCTGGTGGAAGCCCTGCCGGAGCTGGCAGCCCGGGTGCCGCTGCAGCCCGGCGCCCTGACCTGCATCCTGCACGCGACGCTGGCCAGCCGACTGGCCGGTGGCGAGCCCAAGCTGCCGCTGCCTGCCGGCCAGGTTCCGGGCAGGGCCGAGGCCGAGCGGGCCGTGAACGAGGCGATCATCCGCACCGAGCTGCTGGCCCTGCGCCCCGTCGACGAGATCCCCGCCCAGACCCGTCGACTGGCCGCGCTGCTGGGTGCTGGGCTGCCCGGCAACAGCGTCGGCCAGCTCACCCGGGCCTTGATCTGGGCTGCGACGGGGAACCTGCCGGAGCACTGGGAGGTGGAGCGCTGGCCCGTGCCGCTGGCCCGGGTACGCGAGGATGCCCGGGCCCGGTTGCTGGCCGAACGCTGCGGCGACGAGGTGTTGGCCTGGTTGCTCTGGTGACCCGGCGGCCTCGACGGGCCCAGCCATCGTCGGGGCGCGGCGCGGCATCGTCGGGGTGGGCGTGGCCGGTGGGCTCAGTCGTCCTCGCGGTGGGCGCGGCCGTCGTGCTCGTGGGGCGCAGCCAGCATGGGTGATTGACCCGGCCACTGCGGTGCGGGGGCCAGACCGGATTGGCCGGGGCGGCCCCAACGGGCGTCGAGGCATGCCATCCGGGAGATGGCCCCGGGTCAGACCATGGCATGAATCCCCTGCGCCCCAGGGCTGGTTCACCAGTCCATTACGGCCGGAATGATGGTCGCGGCCCTAGTGGGGAGCAAGATGTAGGCATGCCAGTCGCGATTCCCAAGGGCCGTAGGGTTCCCCAGTTGTTGTCTCGGGTCTTCTACGTCGCCGCCTTCCTGGTGCTGCTGCGGGAGGTCTTCCGCGGGACGCACTGGGTGCGGGCCGCCGTGCGAGCCTTCAGCGCCCTGGTCTTCCCGGTGGACTTCGGGGGTTTCGGGCTGGCGGTGCTGTTCGGCATCATCGGGGCCTCGTTGATGCGCCGCAAACGGGTGGCCTGGTGGATGGCCACCGGCTGGCTGGGGCTGTGGTGGCTGGCGTCGGCCCTGGCATGGGTCACGATCTTCATCAGCCTGGCCCATGGCGCGCCCTTCACCGAGGGCCTCAATGCGGACCTCCTGGAATATGTCTTCAGCATCGTCCCGATGTCGGGACTGCTCTGGCTGCTGGTGACCAATCGCGAGCAGTTCAGTGCGCGCTTGAATCCCGGGAATCTGCGCAGCGCGGTGCTCACCGCCGTGCTCGGCATCGCCGCCTCGATGGCGGTCGGCTACCTGCTGGGGATGATGACCGGCCAGACCGGGCGCCCGCGCTCCCGGCTGATCAGCATCATCCAACACCTGGTCTACGGCCCCAATGCGGCCATGCCCCGGATGGTGCCCGGCTGGGTGCAGAGCCTGGTCGGGCTGCTGATGGGCCTGAGCCTGCTCGCCGCGCTGCTGGTGTTGCTGCGCTCGCAGCGTTCGGTGGGGGCCACCAGCCTGACCGACGAGCTGGAGCTGCGCCAGCTGTTGGCGGAGAACCCGGAGGACTCGCTGGGTTACTTCGCCACCCGTCGGGACAAGCAGATCGTCTTCAGCAACGGTCGGCGTGCCGCGATCGCCTACCGGGTGCAGCTGGGGGTCTGCCTGGCCGCCGGCGACCCGATTGGCCGACGGGAGAACTGGGACGGTGCGATTACCGCCTACCTGGACCTGTGTCACACCTACGGCTGGACCCCCGGCGTGGTCGGCGCCTCCGAGGACGGCGCCCAGGCCTATGCGGCCGCCGGGCTGCGGGTGATCCGGGTGGGTGACGAGGCGATCCTGCGCCCCGAGGTGTTCGACCTGGATTCCCGCGAGCTGCGCTCGGTGCGGGCCGCGGTCACCCGGCTGCAGAACGCCGGCTATCGCGTGCGGGTTCGCCGGCACGACGAGATCCCGGAACCGGAGCTGGCCCACCTGATTGGCCTGGCGGAGGCCTGGCGTGACGGCGAGGACCGCGGCTTCTCGATGGCCCTGAACCGGCTGGGCGACCCGCTGGACGGGCAGTGCGTGCTGGTCCAGGCCGTCTTCCCGGAGGCTTCTGGTCAGCCGGAATCCACCGCCGGCCTGCTCTCCTTCGTCCCCTGGGGCCGCGACGGGCTCTCCCTGGACGTGATGCGACGCAACCCGTCGGCGGAGAACGGGGTGACAGAACTCATGGTGGCCGGGCTGATGGCGGCCGGCCGGGAGCGGGGTTGGCGGCGGGTGTCGCTGAACTTCGCGGTCTTCCGCAGCGCCTTTGAGGAGGGCGAGCGGGTGGGCGCCACCGCGCTGGACCGGGCCAAGCGTCGGGTGCTGATGGTCTTCTCCCGATGGTTCCAGATCGAGCAGCTCTACCGCTCCAATGTGAAGTACGCCCCGCTGTGGCAGCCGCGGCTGATGGCCTACGAGGACGCCGCCGACATTGGTCAGGTGGGGGCCGCGATGGGCCTGGCCGAGGGCTTCCTGGACCTGCCTGACTGGGCCAATCCGCTGCCCGAACCGGAGCAGCCCCTGGTCAGCCGGGAGGATCCGGCGGTGGCGGCCTTCCTGGCCCGGCCGCTGGTGGAGTTGCCGCCGGCCCGGGTGCCGGAACAGATGCGGGGGCGGTTGGCCAAGCGGGCCAGTCTGCTGGCGTCGGGGCAGCAGCCCTACCCGGTGCACAGCGGTGTTGACTCTGCCTGTGCGGCGGTCTGCCAGCGGGTGGGGGAGCGGATCACCGTCGCGGGGCGGATCATCGGCGTCAGTGACCATGGCGGGGTGTGCTTCGTCCGGATCCAGGACTGGTCCGGGGGTGCCCAGATGCTGCTGGACGCCGGCCGGTTGGGGCGCGAGGAGTTGCGTCGCTTTGACCAGGACAGCAATCTGGGCGACCAGATGGCCTTCACCGGTGTGTGTGGCAGCTCCCGTACCGGCACCGCCAGCCTGCTGGTGGAGAGTTGGACCCTGATCAGCAAGTGCCTGCGACCCCTGCCGGACAAGCACAAGGGCATCAGCGACCCGGAGGCGCTGGTGCGCCAGCGCTACCTGGACCTGATTGTGAACCCCGCCACTAGGCAGCGCCTGGCCCAGCGCAGCCACGCCATCCAGGCGGTGCGCCAGACCATGCTGGACCACCACTACCTGGAGGTGGAGACGCCGATCCTGCAGACCATCCACGGCGGCGCCAATGCCCGACCCTTCCGCACCCACATCAACGCCTATGACCTGGACCTCTACCTGCGGATCGCGCCGGAGCTGTACCTGAAGCGGCTGATGGTGGGCGGTGCGGACCGGATCTTCGAGATTGGGCGGAACTTCCGCAATGAGGGGGCCGACGCCACCCACAACCCGGAGTTCAGCGTGATCGAGGCCTACCAGGCCCACGGCGACTACCACACCATGCGGGAGCTCACCGAGGAGATGGTCCGACGGGCGGCGCTGGAGGCCACCGGCTCCACGGTGGTCCGGGGGCACGGTGCCGACGGTGTGGTGCAGGAGGTGGACCTGGCCGAGCCGTGGCGCTGGATCAGCGTGCACGACGCGATCTCCGAGGCGCTGGGGGAGCAGGTCACCGTCGAGACTCCACGCGAGGTGCTGGCCGGTTTTGCCGGCCGGTTGGGCATCGACGTCGAACCCCGGGCCGGCCGCGGCGCCGTGCTGGAGGAGCTCTACGACCACCTGTGTGAGAAGCGGACCGTCGCGCCCACCTTCTTCTGTGACTTCCCCGCGGAACTGTCGCCGCTGACCCGGCCCCACCGCGACGACGAGCGGCTGGCCGAACGGTGGGACCTGGTGGTCTTCGGTTCGGAGCTGGGCACCGCCTATTCCGAGCTGGTGGACCCCGTGATCCAGCGCCAGCGGCTCACCGAGCAGTCGCTGCTGGCCGCCGATGGGGATCCGGAGGCGATGGAGATCGACGAGGACTTCCTGCAGGCCCTGGAGTACGGCATGCCCCCGACGGGTGGTCTGGGGATCGGGCTGGACCGGTTGGTGATGTTGCTCACCGGCGGGTCCATCCGGGAGACGATCACCTTTCCGCTGGTTCGCCCCCGGCGCTAACTTTGGTGGGCGGCGCAACCGCGGTGGCCGAGTTTGCAGCAACGGTGGTCGAGCTTGTCGAGGCCGCGCAACCGTCGGCGGATCCCGTCGATGTCAGGAAAGAAGAAGGCAATGGTTGAACCCAAGGGGCACGTCGTCCGGTGCGCGGGCCGGGAGATGCACTGGCGCGAGCGCGAGGGCACCGACCCCGCCGTCGTCCTGATGAGCGGGTGTGGGCTGGCGATGGAGTTCTGGCGGGATCTGATTGGCCTGCTGCCCGGTGTCCGGGTGCTGTCCTACGACCGGCCCGGGATGGGCAGAACCCGCTGGCCCGGGCACCTGCCCCGGCTGGCGGAGGAGGTGGCCAGCCTGGCGGAGCTGCTGGACCAGCGCGGGATCACCCGGGCGGTGCTGGTGGCGCATTCCATGGCCGCCTTCCATGCCGAGGCATTGGCCCGGATCCGGCCCAATCTGGTCTCCGGCGTGGTTCTGGTGGACGGCTCGGTGGAGTGGTACGCCACCCGGCCGGATCTCCCGGCGCCCACCATCGCCCGGCGGGTGGGACGGGTGGTGGATGCGCTCAGCCTCAATCGCCTGGCCGGCATGACCTTCCGCTTCGGCACCTATCTGCAGTCCAATCACGAGTTCTCCAAGCTGGGTTACGGCCGGATCCCGGCAATCTACCGGGACGCGGACTCCTTGGCGATGGGGGTGGCAGAGTCGATGGCCTATGAGCGCCAGGGCTGGGACCTGTTGCAGCTGCGTCCGCGCTACCCGTGGCCCGGCGTCCCGACGGTGGTGCTCAGCGCAGCCGATGCGGAGGACGGCAGGTGGGTCGCCACCCAGAAGCGTCTGGCGCACCTGTTGGGCGCGCGCCAGGTGGTGGTGCCGGATTCCAAGCACCTGATGATGCTGGACCGGCCCGACGTGATTGTCGACGCGATCCACGCGGTCCGCCCTTCCTGATCCCGGCAGAGGCTGGGCGGGCCCTGTCCCCGGTGGGCCTGACCTGATGAGAGCCGGGCCTGTCTTGTCACGCGCCGAGCAGCCAGAAGCCTCCGAGCACATCCCGACTGCTGCCATGGCGTAGCCGCTCGGTTCCAACCCTGCGAATGGTGCGCAGTGGTGCGCTTGGGCGCCCATCGTTCTGGCGCAGCGCCGCGGAGCATCGCCTGTCACGGCGACTGGTGAGCAACATCTGCAGGGTGCCTGCCGACCTGTTCGCTCTCAGAGGGAGCATTTCCACCCAAAGGGTGGGTTCCGGCCGGGGAGCGATGGCTAGCGTGGTGTACCCAACCGATCAGGAGGTTTGCATGTTCGGCAAGAAGAAGCACGGCCGGATTCTGGCCATCGTCACCAGCGTCGCGGAGTACCAGGCGTGCGGGTATCGCACCGGACTGTGGCTGGGGGAGCTGACCCACTTCGTCGACGTGGCGGAGAAGGCCGGACATGAGGTGGACGTGGTCAGCATCGCGGGCGGTGACGTGCCGCTGGACCCCGAGAGCCTGATGCCGCCGGTGCTGGCGCTGGGCGAGACCGGCAAGCGATACCGCGACCGGGAGTTCATGGACCGGCTGCGCGGCACCAAGTCGGTGCGCCAGGTGCGCGCCGAGGACTACGACGCCATCTACCTGACCGGCGGTCACGGCACCATGTTCGACTTCGACGACGCTCACCTGGCCGAGCTGGTGGCTGAGTTCTGGAGCCAGGAGAAAGTGGTTTCGGCCGTGTGCCACGGCCCGGCCGGGCTGCTGCAGGCCGAGGTGGCGGGTCAGCCGCTGCTGAAGGGGCGCAAGGTGACCGGTTTCAGTTGGGCCGAGGAGAAGCTGGCCCAGCGCGATGACGTCGTCCCCTACAAGTTGCAGGACGAGCTGAAGGAGCGCGGCGCCAAGTACACCAAGGCGCTGCGGCCGATGGCGGAGAAGGTTGTGACCGACGGGAATCTGGTCACCGGCCAGAATCCGATGTCGGCCACCGGGGTGGCCAAGGCCGTCGTCAGCCTGCTGGCCAAGCGTCGTTGAGAGGAGCTGTCATGCTGATTGATTCCATTGCATTGCGACTGGTGGAGGGCTACCGGGCGAGCCTCTCGCCCCGCAAGGGTTGGCGCTGTGCGTCCGGTGTGGCCGGGCACGGCACCTGCTCGACGGTGATCCGCGACAGTCTGGTGGCCCATGGGGCTCTCCGCTCGGTGGGCCCGGCGGCTCGCCAGTTCGCCACCTGCGCCCGGTCCGCCGCTGGGCTGCGTGGCTCGAATGTTCGGGTGGAGGGGGTCTGCTGCTGCGGCCCCATCCCGATTCCGTTCAGGTTCTGATCTGACGGTGGCTGCGGCCAGGGACCTGTGCTGGGCCCTGAGCCGCAGCCCACAGTGCGCGCCGACGCCGGGCTGAATGACGTGGGCGATTCGATTACGTCTCGGGAAGTCCCGTCGTCTAGACTTGAACGGTTCGCACCCCGACGGGAGACCCCGGGGCCGCGGATTCCGGGGCGTAGCGTAGTGGCTAGCGCGCCTGCTTTGGGAGCAGGAGACCGCAGGTTCGAGTCCTGTCGCCCCGACCACCAAGGCCCTAGTCAGCCCGGGAATCGGTCTAGGCTGGGGCCTCACTGTTCATCAGCAATTGTCGCGGCGCGACCCGCATCGGGAGCAGCGCTCTCGACTCGACCTCCAACACGAAGCACACCATCGAGAGCCATCGAGAGCCATCGCCCCGGCATCGTCATCGGCCACCGAAACTGGACCAGGAAGCAGATCTTTGAGATCGGGCGGATGACGGATGATGGAATCCCAGGGTCACGCAGGGGAGATGGGCTCGAAGAGCATGACGAGCAGGTTCTCAGGGCCAATGAGGTAGCAGAGGTGCCACTCGTCGGCGTACCGAGCGACTTCGCCGCGCAGCCCGTAGCCCTGTTCCGCAAGTCGAACGACGTGACCTTCAAGGTTGGCGACCTGGAGTGACACTCGGTGCAGGCCCACAACGTTCGGGATGCCGCCCGTCGCTGCAGGGATGGGCGTGGGAGTGACGTATTGCTGCAGCTCGATCTGCGCGTCGGATTCGTCCGAGCCCAGCAGACAGATCCGGGACTCGACGTCGCGGAGCCCCAAGGTCAGGTCGACCCATGGCCCGTGAACCTGTGCTTCCCCCTTGACTTCGAGACCAAGTGCGACGAAGAAGTCGCGGACGAGCTCGAGGTCTTGAACGACGATGCCAACATTCTCAATGCGTGTGGCCATGTGCTTCTCCTGTTCAGCTCGGGTGCTCTCCACGCTAGGCCGTCTTCGCAGGGCATGGTTGTCCGAATGTGCTCAACCCATCATCGCGTGACACGGCGCCCGAGCGCGCTGATGGTCGGCCTCCCGACTCCTGGGGAGGCCGACCGGGAGTGCCAGTCAGGCTGAGGCAGTCAGTGCACGGCCTCGCTCGGGGAGCAGAGCTGGAAGCTGGCGCCCGTCGGGTCGGCGACGGTGGCGATCCGTCCGAAGGGCGAGTCCTCCGGCCCGTCGAGGAGCTTGCCGCCCATCCGCTGCACGGTCTCGACGGCCTGGTCGCAGCCGTCGACGGCGAAGTAGATCCGCCACCAGGACCCCTCTGACGCGGGCACGAAGCCGGCGGCATTGCAGATGCCGCTGGAGGCCTCGGCCTCGGGACCGTTGGTGACGTAGGTGGCCGCATCGGTCTGGGCACCGTCCTCCATCGGGGTCTCCATCGCGATGGGATCGAAGTCGAAGACGGCGGTGTAGAAGGCCTTGGCGGCCTCGAAGTCCTGGGTCATCAGTTCGAACCAGACCGGGGTGCCGGGCTGCCCGGTGAAGGCATAACCCTCGGTGTCCCCGGCCTGCCACATGGCGATGGTGGCTCCGGTCGGGTCCGCGATGGTGGCGCAGCGGCCTGCGGGGCCCACGTCGCTGGCGGGGAACAGGACGGTGGCGCCGTGGGCGGTGGCCAGGTCGAGTCGCTTGTCGACGTCGTCGACGGCAAGGAAGACATCCCAGGCGCTCTTCTGGTCGTCTGCGGGGGCGGGGACGCTGCCGTCGGTGGGGTAGTTGGCGAAGTCCATCATGCCGCCGACGAGTCCGCCGTCCTTGGTGATCATGTTGTAATGGCCGAAGTCGGCGCCGGCATCGTCGAACTGCCAGCCGAACAGTTCGGTATAGAAGGGCTTGACGCCCTCGAGGTCGGTGGTGCCGAGGTCCAGCCAGGTGGGGGTTCCGGTGGTGCGGGTCATGGTGTCCTCCATCGGTTGTCGGTGTTGACATCCCCAACGCTAGGCAGCGAGATCGGTCGATCTTTGTCCCGATGTGCTCACTTGGCCAGCGCCGGCAGGGCGCTCAGCAAGGGGATGTCGTCGACGCTGGCGCGGCGGAAGGTTAGCGTCACCGCGCCGGGCCGGGTGATGGGGGCGTCGTGTCGTGCGATGACGGGCCAGGCCGGGGCGAGTTCGTGCAGGTGGTCGTCGGATTCCTCGACGGCGAAGCCCAGCAGCCACGGCGCCCCGGGGTGCAGAGGCAGGCGGACCGGCTCGTCGTACTCACCCAGCTGTCCCGCGGCTGGGAGACCGATCGGGGCTGGGGTGGGGTACCACCCCAGCCAGAGCCGGCAGGTATCCTTGACTCCTTCGGGGAGCACCAGGGTGACTGCGACGGCTGGCTGGCCTGGGGCGCTCAGCGCGAACGGGGCCACGGCAGAGTGTTCCAGCTGCTGCGCCAGCTGCCGTAGGCGTGCGGGCGTGGTGCCCACCGTCGTCGCGAAACGACGAGTGAAGCTGGACAGCGAGTCGAATCCAACCTCCGCGGCCACGTCGATCACCGCGCAACTCTCGGAAAGCAGTAGTCGTTTGGCCGTCTCGATCCGGACAGCAGCAAGGTAGGCGCCGGGAGAGACACCAATCGAGGCCTTGAAGGCCCGGCTGAAGTGGTGGCGGCTGTAGCCGGCAGCATCGGCAAGGTCCTGCACGACGATGCCGTCGCAATGGTGTTCCTGGACAAGACGTGCGACCTGCTCGACGGACCGCGGCGGCAAGGTGGGCATCCGAATCTCGGGCACGTGGCACACGCTACCCGTCGGGAGCCCATCACGAGGGCCGGGCGAGATCATCACCAGAATTCGGCCGAACCGGCTGCCCGGCCACGCCGGGGAATTCCGCCCACCACCCTGGGGGCAGTCCCACCGACGGTGCGTGGCTCAGGCGCCGCTGACGCCGAGCTGCGCGCCGACCGTCGACTCGTCGGTCAACGCATCCAGTATGCAGGCCGCGACGTCGCCGCGGGCGATGCGTCCGCCCAAGGTGCCCGGCTGGTCATGCCGCAGGCTCTTCCACCGCCCGGTGGCAGGCTTGTTGGTCAGCCCCGCGGGCCGCACGATGGTCCACCGCAGCCCGGAGCCGCGCACCACGTCCTCCTGCGCGTTGTGGTCGGTCAGCGGCTGCTTGAGCATCACCGGGGTGATCTTGGCCAGCAGCCAGGGTAGTTGCGTGGCCGAGTCACCGGCCCCGAGCGAGGTCTGCACCACCAGCCGGTCGACGCCGGCCTGCTGCATGGCGGTGACCACGCTCCGGGTCACGTCGGTGCGTGCCCGTGGGGAATCCTTCGAGCCGCCGACGGTCACCACCACCGCGTCGGCACCGGTGACGGCCTGGCGAGCCACCTCCGGGTTGGTGGCGTCACCGGAAACCACGACGGCTCCCTCGGGCGCGGTTCCCGAGCGGGTGACCACCGTCACCTCGTGGCCCGCCGTGAGGGCTTGTTCGGCAAGCGCGCGTCCAGTGCCCTGTGATCCTCCGACGATGGTGATCTTCATGTTCTCTCCGTTCGGTGTGGTGAGTCCTTGCTGGAAGCAGCTGTGGTCTCGACGTTCCCTGCCCAACGAGTCGGTCACCCGGCGTACCGCGCCGACCACCCGACGTACACCGGGGTAGAGCGCACGACGCTGGTGGATCCACGGCCCGATGGCCTCGCGGTAGGGCGTGCGATCCGCAGCGGGCCCGAAGAGCCGGGCCTCCACCTGCTCGCTGGGCAGGTGCAGGCGAGCGGCAATGGCGTCGACGATGCGCAATACGACGTTGGCGCCCGAGCGGGCTGGATCGTTGCTGCCGATGTTGTCCTTCAGCGTCCAGGCGTACTCGCCCAGCGCGTCGAGATCGGGCAGCCGGGCCGCCTCGAAGTCGGCGAACCAGGATGCGGAACCCGTCGCGGCGTGCTCGGCCAGCAGGCAGGCGTCCTCCAGTCCGGAATTGACCCCTTCCCCGGTGGGCGGCAGGACACTGTGCGCGGCATCGCCCACCAGCAGCAGCCACTCGTCGAAGGCCAGCTGGTTGCAGACCACCACGGCGCCTCCGAAGGGCTTGCGCTGGAAGTAGGCGGCGTAGTCGTCGTGGTCCAGGAGGGGAGTGGCCAGCGGGGCGTGCTGCGCGACGTGCGACGCCAAGGCGCGGATGTTGGGCTCGCTCGCCTCGCTCGAGAGCAGCAGGCCTTCATTGGGGTCGCCCTCGATCGCGGTCAGCGCCACGCCCCAGACGCCGTCGGCCAGGGTCGAGGTGTAGATGCCCTTCGAGGCGAAGATGTGGTGCACGGCCGGATCGAGCCCGGGTGCGCCGGCCCCCGGCTGGGAGTAGGCCATCCGGAACCGGACACCCCAAGTGCCCTCCTTCGGTGTGAAACCCGGCACCTGCTCTGCGAGTGCACGACGCGCCGTCGACCAGACGCCGTCGGCGGCCAGAACCCGGGCGTCGGAGGCGTCGACGACCACCTCCATACCCTCGGGACGGGTGAAGGTGAGCGTGCGGTCTGCCAGGTCGAGCCCGGTCAGCTCATGGCCCGGCAGGTACTCGATGGACGGGTGCTGCTGGACCCGCTCCAGCAGGATGCGGGTCAGGAAGGCGCGGGTGGTTGCCACCAGCGTGCCGCTCTCCAATCGGGCCACCCGACGCGTGCCGTTGTAGATGTGGAAGGCTTCGACCACCTCACCGTTGTCCCGCAGCTCTTGCAGCAGGGCGGGATCGATACGGCGAAGTGCCTCCTGACCTCGCGGATTGACACCGATGGGGTAGCTGTTGGTGGCCGACAGATCCAGATCCTGCTTGGCCTCGTGGACGCTGACCCGGTGCCCCAGATCGGCCAGCAGCAGGGCCGAGGCGAGACCAACGGGGCCCGCTCCGAGCACGATGGTGCGGGTGGAAAGGTGGTCGGTCATGGCGCTCCCTCGTGGGTGGTCGGAGCCCAGTCAAGCACGCCGTTGACGTGACACAAGTGGCGACGGGGACACGGCCCGGCCGGAATGAGCGCCCCGCGACGGCAAGAAATGGCGAGTATGCCGGGGCTCGGCGCGCCTAGGCTCGTCGCATGCCATCAGCAACCCTGTCCGTCTGGGAGCCGCGCGTCGGGCTCGACACCCAGTCCGTCGTCGCGCTGTATGACTCGGTCGGCTGGACCGCCTACACCAGGGATCCGGAGCAGCTGATCACTGGCCTGCGCGGATCGCTGCGAGTGGTGCTGGCCCACGCGGACGGCACGCTGGTTGGCCTGGCGCGGGTGATCGGCGACGGCGCCACCATCTGCTACCTGCAGGACGTCCTGGTCCACCCGCAGGCACGACGTCAGGGCCTGGGGCGACGGCTGGTGCAGGAGGCCTTTGCGCCCTACACCCAGGTCCGCCAGCACGTGCTGATCACCGACGAGCAACCCGGGCAGAAGGCCTTCTACGAGTCCCTGGGCTTCACGCAGCTGGGCACCGCCCTGCCCGGGCGAGCCTTCGTGCGCTTCACCTGACCGACTTCCGAGGATCATTGGGCCGCTGACTGCTGGTGAGCTGTGCGGCCACTTGTTCCTTCGGCACGATGTGCGCCACCTGCCGGCCCGGCCGGGTCCTCGGAGTGGGTTGGCGATTCCATCGAGGGTCAAGAGGCGACTCCGCGTACCCCGAGGGGCCCGCACTCGTCGCCGCGGCCACGACGTGGCCCCGTGGTCCGTCCTGTGCTGCGCTGTGTGGATGAGACGTGGGGAGGGCTCTCGAGGACGAACACAACAAATGCGGCAGGTCAGTTGTCCAAGGGCCCCAAGAGGCGCTTGGACAACTGACCTGCCGCATTTGTTGTGGGTGCCCGGAGCAGCCCACTCCTGGAGCGGGGATCAGCCGGGCTCAGCGCACCGCCTCGCTGGGAAGCGGGCTGAAGGGCGGCCTCCGCTGGGTCCGTGAGGGCGGCGATCCGGCCGAGCATCTGGGGTCCATCGCCCGGGTTGCCCGGGTTGGGGCCGTGGTCCAGCCGGTGGTGAGCCAGTGAGGCCAGTGAGATGAGCTCTTGGAGAAGGGGACTCGTGGTGCCCGATGGGCCCCGACGGGTTGGTGGGTCAGCGGGCGGTCAGACGCCCATGGTGAGCACTTCCACGGTGCGGGCCAGGCCGTGCTCGCGACGGGCTGCGGCACCCACCGCCCGGGCCCGTGCGCCGTAGCCCTCAGCCCGGGGTCCCGTGGTCAGTTCGCTGACCAACCGGGCAAGGTCGGCCACGTCCAGCCGGTTGCGTCGCAGCCGGCCGGGCTCGGGGCCCAGCCCGAGCGCACGCAGCCGGGCGGCGTGGAAGGGCTGGTCCACGCCGAACGGCACGACGGCGGTGGGCCGTCCGCTGCGCAGCGCCTCGTGGGCGGTGCCGGAACCGCCGTGGTGAATGGTGGCACTGACCAGCCCGAACAGGTGCTCGAAGGGCGTCGGGCCAATCGCCAGCACGTCGTCGGACAGTGGCCCGGGCGCAATCGCGGGCGGGGCCAGGGTGACCAGCGGTCGGCCGGCGAGACGGGCCGCGGTGAGCAGGGCGTCCAGGTCCCGATCCTGGGTGAACTGGGTGAAGCTGCCGAATCCGACGAAGACCGGCCGACGCTCCAGGAAGCCCGCCAATTCCGCCGACGGGTTCCAGGCGGAAGGGGCGGGGGCCAGGTAGCCGGTCTGGCGCACGGAGGCTGGCCAGTCCGGCGCGGGCGGCACCAGCAGGGGGCTGGCGGCCAGGATGATTAGGTGCTGATCGGCCAACCGGGTGATGCTCCCGGAGCCCCGCCGGGGGAGCCCCACCCGGTGTCGCACCGCCGCGGTCAGCGCCGACCCCAGGGATGTGGACAGCTCCCAGCTGATGCGGGTGCCCCACCGGTCATAGGGCTGCCAGCCGGTGAAGTACTGCGGAGCCAGGAAGCTCTCCCGGTGCAGCGTCGGCAGCTGCCCGGTGTAGAGGACGGTGGCCAGTCGACAGCCGATCCCGGCGACACAGGCCATCGCCGCGCCGCGAGTCAGCACACCGGTCACCAGGGTGTCGCCCGGTTGAATCGCATCCAGCAACACGTCGGCCATCCGTGGGGCAACCTGCGCGGTCCAGCGCCGCAGCAGCAGGTACTGCCCGCCCAATGACCTGGTCAACAGATCCTGGGCGGGGCTGCGGTCCAGGGCGTCCTGCAGCCGGGCGTCGACGGGGATGAACTCGGCGCGGGGTGCCAGCGCCGTCACCAGTGGCTGGAACTCGGCCAGGGCCACCACTCGCGCCCGGTGCCCGGCGGCCGTGAGGGCACCGGCCAGGGTGGCCATCGGTTGGACGTCGCCCCGGGAGCCCAGGGCCAGCATCACGAACATGCCCTCAGGCTATCCGCGTCGGTTGGCCGCGACGGCTACCCGTCGGCGTGCTCCACGCACCGGGTGGACCATGGGCGGAATTCCAGCCGGGCTTCGCCGATCGGGCCCTGGCAGTCATCACACCGGCCGTAGGTGCCCTGGTCCAACTTCGCCTGGGCGCGCTCCACCTGGTCCAGCACCTCGGCCAGGGTGTGTGCGGTGGAGGCGTCCGCCATCTGCTGGATGGCCTGGGTGGTGCCCTCGCCGATCCGCTTGCCGAAGCCGATGGTGGCGCCGCCCTCGACCGGTCGGGTGAGCTCGGCGATCTGGGCTCGCAGTTCGGTGGCCTTTGCGCTCAGCTCCGCACGGGCGGTGGACTCGGTGAATGGCTGCTCGGACATCCACCGACCATAGCTCGTCGGCCGGAGTGCAGCGGCCGGTCGACCTGCGCGGATGAATCTGTTGCAGATTGCTTCGCGGGAAACGGGGCTCACAGCCGAAGGTTCGTCTGCCGGCTCCTGAGACTGCTCAGGTCCTCGTGTCGCGCCAGGTCGGCCAGGATCTCGTCGGGGGTCACCGGCCGCAGGTGCCAGGCGTCCAGCCCGACGTGTACCTGCAGGGACCCTTGGGTGGAGCGGGTGGTGCGCTCCTGGCCATGGGTGTGGCCGTGCACCGCGACGGCCCCGTTGTCCCGCAGCCGCCACTGCGCAAAACGGTCGTCGTTGGGGTGGAATCCCTCGTAGGAGAAGTGGGTGAGCAGCAGCCGGAAGCCGTCGTGCCGAATCTTGGCGTGCAGGTGGATCTGCTCGAAGGTCTCCCGCCAGGGCTCCCAGTCGGCCTGCCGGGCGTAGTACGGATGGATCGGGTCATGGTTGCCCAGCACCAGCCGCTTGCGGCCCGGCACCTGTTCCCGTAGCCTGCGCAGGCCCGCGGGCCGGTCCCCGAACACGATGTCGCCCAGGAACCACCACACCGTGTCCTCGGTGGCGCCCTCGGCCAGATTGCCGATGATCCGGTCATCGTGGGCAGCGACGTCGTCAAAACCCCGCAGGCCGGCCACCAGCCGATGCCCCAGATGGGTGTCCGAGGTGATCCTGATGTCGGCCATGGGCGCTTCCTTCGACGGCAGTGGGGCTCGCCTCCACGCTACTGGCCGGCCATCCATGCGACCAGCGAATTGGCGTCGCTGGACGGCTCGTCGGCATGGGGGGCGGGCGGGCCACGCCGCCAGCGGCCCGTCCGGCGATTCGTGCACGGCGACCCCGCCATTCACCCCGGTCGGCGTCCTTGGCAGTGGCATGGCTGATCCCCGCGCGACAGGGGTGTGGGCACACTTCACTGTGCCTGGCAGGGGTGATTGCTGCGGACTCGCTGGTGGGCGCCGGACGCCAATGCCGGCTGCCCCCGCCACGCGGGAGAATGGCGACGTGACCCGGGAGACCAGATGCTGACCGCCGCGCTGCGAGGTCTCTCCCGGGCCGTGACGGCGCTGGTCAAGGCCGTGTTGTGGCTGCTGCTGGTGCTGGTCTTCCTGCTGGTGGTGCTGGTGCCCTCGTCGGTCTGGACGGGGAGGACGGCGCCGGCTCCCAGCGCCGGCACCAAGCAGCCCCAGACCCCTTCCCCCAGCACGCCCGCCAAGGGTTCGGCCACCCCTTCCCCGGCTCCTTCCCCGGCTCCGCCGAAGCAGCCGTCGGGAATGTGGCGGCCGGGCTTCTCCGCCCTGCCGGTGGCCGCGTGGAATGAGCAGAACAAGAAGTCCGTGCTGGACTACTCGGGGGTGGACCAGGCCTCGCTCACGCTGGCCAACCAGATCAATGCGGCCGCCTTCCCGGCCCACGCCTGCAAACTGGCGGCTTCCAACGGCATCACCGCCCTGGAGCAGAATGCCGAGACCTACGCCAACTGCCTGCTGGACGCCTGGCGCCCGTGGTTGAAGCAGCACGGGGCGCAGAACCCGGCCAGGGTGAGCCTGCACCACTGCGGCCGGCCGGAGCGTTCGGGGGAGAAGTCCTGCCGGGAATCGGACGACTTCTTCGGCCGGGCCAATCCGGACAACGTGATCTACCTGGCTCCCCGCGCAACCCCGGGCCGCTACGGGGACCTGGCCATCGAGTTCGTGGTGGCCCATGAACTGGGCCACATCCTGCAATTCCATGTCCGGCCCGCGGGCGGCGGGGAGCGGGCGCTCATCCTGGGGATCGCGGAGGCGGACAACCTGCGGCTCTCCCGACGGGCCGAGCTCCAGGTGGAGTGCATGTCGGTGGCGATGGTGGCCAGGTCCAGCCAGCGCAGCGGGGTGCAGCAGGCCGCACTGGACAGCGTGTTCGGGTCCGACGCCGAGCACTGGGACCTGAAATCCCATCGCTTCTGGACCCAGCAGGCCGCCAAGGGCCGGGTTGGGGAGTGCAATGCCAACCTGGCCACCGATGACCTGGTGGCCTACCGCGGGGAGGGCTGAGATGGCTCGTGCGAGGAGGACCGCCGCGGCGCTGGCCGCGATCCTGCTGGCCACCGGCCTGCAGGCGGGCTGCGTCATCGTGCCCGACGCCCTGCTGCCGGACCCGACGGAGCCCGGCCCGTCGACGGCCGGACCCAGCGGGGCCGCGAGCCCGCCGGCCCAGGCCCCCACCACGAAGCCCACCGGCCCGGTCGCTCCCTACCGCCCCGCCTTCAAGACCCTGCGCTTCGGCCCCGATGACGGCCGGGGAAGCCCGGAGGTGGACTACTCCGGCATTGATCTGGAGAGCCAACAGCTGGCCCGGGACCTGAGGCAGGCCCGCTTCCCGGCCCATTCGTGCCGGCCGCCGGTGATTGGCCTCACCAGCTATGCCGCCATCGAACGTCGCAGCGAGGCCTATGCCAACTGCCTGCTGGACGCCTGGCGGCCATGGCTGGCCGCCCACGGGGCCATCGAGCCCACCCGGGTCAGGCTGCACCACTGCGGCCTGAAGGAGAACTTCACCAGCGCCGACTGCACCGGCAAGGAGGGGGTCACCTGGAACCCCACCACCGGCGTCTTCCATCTCCACGACGGATTTGACCTGTGGGGCAGGAAACCCGGGGACATCACCGCCCAGTTGGGCCGGATGGTGGCCGGCGTCCTGCAGGAACAGGTGCATGTCCGGGCCGGCCAGGACGTCCTCACCATGGGCGTCGAGGACCAACCCGCACCGTGGAGCCGACGACGGGAGCTGCAGGCCGAATGCCTGTCCGCGGGGATGGCCAGCGCCGCCAAGGATCCCGCTGCGCGCCGCATGGTGGCGCAACGCAGCTACTACGACGCGGGGGAGTTGTACTGGGATGCGGCGGCGCAGAAGTACTGGCACCAGCGCGGGGTGAAAGAGTCCGTCGTGGGGGAGTGCGACGCGGTGGTGGCGGCCCCGGAACTGGTCGGCTACCGCGGCCGGTAGCCGCTGATTGGCCGCTGCCCGCGCGGATCGGCTAGACTTCACGAGCCCCTCAGGTGCGCTGCGGATGTAGCTCAATGGTAGAGCCCTAGTCTTCCAAACTAGCTACGCGGGTTCGATTCCCGTCATCCGCTCGGTCACAGGGCCCGGTCACACCGGGCCCTGTTTGCATTCCCCGGTCCTTTCCGTCGGCCCGGCAATTGCGCGTCGGTTTGCCAGCGCCACCATGCTCGCTACGATTGGGCGGTCTGCCATTTGCGCAAAATCTGACGATCAGGAGAACCTGTGCCCAGCACTGTTGAGCAGCTCAGCCCGTCCCGGGTGAAGCTCACCATTGACATGCCCTTCGAGGAACTGAAGCCGAGCCTGGACAAGGCCTATGCGGAGATCGCCCAGCAGGTGACCATCCCCGGCTTCCGCAAGGGCAAGGTTCCCGCGGCCATCATCGACCAGCGCTTCGGGCGCGGCATGGTGCTGCAGGAGGCCATCAACGACGCCCTGCCCAATGCCTACGGCCAGGCCGTGGTGGAGCACGAGCTGGTCCCGCTGGGCCAGCCGGAGATCGACGTCACCAACCTGGAGGACGGCAAGAACGTCCAGTTCACCGCCGAGGTTGACGTGCGTCCCGCCTTCGACCTGCCGGCCTTCGACGACATCTCCGTCGAGGTGGACCCGATCGAGGTCAATGACGACGACTTCAACCAGCGCCTCGACATGCTGCGTGAGCGCTTCGCCACCAACACCGACGTGGAGCGCGCCGCCCAGACCGGTGACCTGGTCACCGTCGACCTGGAGGGTTCGCAGAATGGTGAGGTCCTGGAGGACGCCACCGCCGAGGGCATCCAGTACAAGGTGGGCTCCGGCGGCATGCTGGAGGGCATGGACGAGGCGATCATCGGCCTGAAGGCCGGCGAGAGCAAGACCTTCACCTCCCAGCTGCTGGGCGGCGGCCACAAGGACGAACAGGCCGACATCAAGGTGACCGTCACCAAGGTGCAGGAGCAGGAGCTGCCCGAGGTGGATGACGAGTTCGCCCAGATGATCAGCCAGTTCGACACGGCCGACGAGATGCGCGCCGACATGCGCAGCACCCTGGAGAACATGGCCCGCCTGGAGCAGGCCGCCGATGCCCGGGACAAGGTGCTGGAGGCCGTGATTGCCAAGACCGATTTCGAGCTGCCGAAGAACCTCGTCGACGCCGAGATCCAGGCCCGCAAGGACCAGGTCAACCAGCAGCTGGCCGCCGCCGGCCTGAGCGTCGAGCAGTACCTGGCCGACGCCGAGGACGAGACTGCGGAGACCGAGGACGAGTTCTGGGCCGAGATCGAGAAGCGTTCCATGGACGCCCTCAAGGCGCAGATCGTGCTGGACAAGCTGGCCGACGACGAGGAGTTCGAGGTGGGCCAGGAGGAGCTCACCCAGATGATCTTCACCAAGGCGCAGCAGAACAACACCTCGCCCGAGCAGGAAATCCAGCACATGCAGGAGCACAACCACCTGCCCGAGTGGATGCAGGAGATTCGTCGCTCCAAGGCGCTGGCCAAGATGGTCAACGAGGCCAGCATCGCCGACACCGCCGGCGCGACGGTCGACCTGACCAAGATGGGCCCCGACGGCGCCCTGATTGAGTCCGACGAGGACGACGAGGCCGAGGCCAAGCCGGCCAAGAAGGCCCCCGCCAAGAAGGCTCCGGCCAAGAAGGCCGCCGCCAAGCCGGCCGACGAGGCCCCGGCCGAGGAGAAGGCCGACGAGGCCGACGCCGAGGCCAAGCCCGCTGCCAAGAAGACGGCCGCCAAGAAGGCCCCGGCCAAGAAGACCGCCGCCAAGAAGGCCGCCCCGGCGGAGGACAAGGCCGACGAGGCCGACGCCGAGCCCGCCAAGAAGGCCCCCGCCAAGAAGACGGCCGCCAAGAAGGCTCCGGCCAAGAAGACCGCCGCCAAGAAGGCCGCCCCCACTGCCGACAAGGCGGAGGACAAGACCGACGAGGCCCCCGAGGCCTGACCGGCAGCAAGACATAGACTGGGCGCCGCGCAACCGCGCGGCGCCCAGTTCGTTGTCGCCGCCCGCACCTCCCAGGAGTCCCTCGTGTTCGAGAAGCTGCAACGCCGGGTCCGCCAGGCATCACGGCCCCATCCCAGCGTTCTGCGGCAGGTCTCGGCCGATCGTCCGCTGGGCCCGGAGACGCCGGAAGAGGCCGCCCGTCGCGTCACGGACCGCTCCGCGGCCCGGCATCGCGTCGTGGTGCACGAGCAGGAGCCCCACTCTCCGCTGACCCCGGCCCGCACGGAGCCCGGGGCGGGCCAGTGGTCCGCCCAGCGGCAACGCTCGATGCCGCGCATCGTGCTGGTGATGCTGGGCCTGGCGGCGGCGCTGGTGGCGCTGCGGGAACTGCAGGACCTGGCCAGCCTGGTGGCGCCCGTCTTCTTCGCCCTGAACCTGATGATCACCGCCTATCCGTTGCAGCGGGTGCTGGTGCGGATCGGGGCGCCCCGCTGGCTGGGCTCGATCCTGGCCGGGCTGGCGGTGCTGTTGGCGCTGGGCCTGATCCTGTTCGGGCTGAGCTATGGCGTCGCCGCCATGGTGGGGGAGCTGCCCAAGTACACCGACCAGTTCACCGCGCTCTACGAGCAGACGCTGGGCCTGCTGGCCCGGCTGGGCTTCGACGAGACGGTGCTGGTGAAGGCCCTGAAGGGAATCGACCCCAACAGCGTGATCAGCGTCGTCACCGGGGTGCTGAGCAATGCCAGCGGGGTGGCGACCCTGATGGTGGTGATCCTGACCACGCTGATCTTCATGGTGATGGACGCCATCCAGATCGAGGACCGGATGGCCGCCGCCGCCCGAACCCACCCCGGCCTGGTGCACGGCCTGGAACTGTTCGCCCAGGGCATCCGCAAGTACTGGCTGGTCAGCACCGTCTTCGGCCTGGTGGTGGCGGTGGTGGACTATGTCATCCTGATCGGCGTCGGGGTGCCGCTGGCGCTGGTCTGGGCGCTGTTCAGCTTCCTGACCAACTACATCCCCAACATCGGCTTCTTCATCGGCGTGATCCCGCCGGCCCTCCTGGCGCTGGTGGAAGGCGGCTGGAAGCCGGCCGTGATCGTCGTGGTGGCCTACAGCGTGGTGAACTTCGTCATCCAGTCCATCATCCAGCCTCGGGTGGCCGGTGACGCGGTGGGCCTGACCCCCACGCTGTCCTTCCTCTCGCTGCTGCTGTGGGGCTATGTCTTCGGCGGCCTGGGGGCCCTGATCGCGCTGCCGCTCTCCCTGCTGGTGAAGGCGCTCTTGGTGGACATCGACAATGACGCCCGGTGGGCCAACACCCTGATCTCGTCGCGGATCAGCGACGGGGAGCCACTGCCCGCGCCGGCTACACCAGAAGGTGTGTAAACGCCAACAGCGAACACCCTGTGGCCATCGTTGTTTTGGCGCCATCTGAGGGTAGGTTGCAGGGGTGAACGAAATTGCAACTGACCCCACCCCGCGCGCCGCAGCCGGCGTCGGCGGTGGCTTCGGGATGACCGACAATGTCTACCAGGCCCTCCTGGCCAACCGGATCGTCTTCCTTGGCGACGAGGTGAAGGACGAGAACGCCAATGCCATCTGCGCGCAGCTGCTGCTGCTGAACGCGGAGGACCCGGACAAGGACATCTACCTCTACATCAATTCCCCCGGCGGCTCGGTGACCGCAGGCATGGCGATCTTCGACACCATGCAGTGGATCAGCAATGACGTGGCCACCGTGGCCATGGGCCTGGCCGCCTCCATGGGCCAGTTCCTGCTGAGCGCCGGCACCAAGGGCAAGCGCTACGCCCTGCCGCACAGCCGGATCATGATGCACCAGCCGTCGGGCGGCATCGGCGGCACGGCCTCCGACATCCGGATCCAGGCCGAGCAGTCGCTGCACATCAAGAAGCAGATGGCCGAGTTGATCAGTGAGCACACCGGTCAGCCGCTGGAGCAGATCGAGGCGGACTCGGACCGCGACCGTTGGTTCACCGCGCAGCAGGCGCTGGACTACGGCTTCATCGATCACGTCTACGAGCGCGCGTCGCAGATCACCGCCGACGCCCCGAACCAGTGAGGACCGCCATGACCATGCCCCAGATGAACATGCCGGCCATGCCGGGTGGGCTGGCCCCGGCCGGCCCGTCGATGGAGTACTACATCCCGCAGTGGGAGGAGCGCACCTCCTACGGCATGCGCCGGGTGGATCCGTACACCAAACTCTTCGAGGAGCGGATCATCTTCCTCGGCACCCCGATCAGCGACGACATCGCCAATGCGGTGATGGCGCAGCTGCTGTGCCTGCAGCAGATGGACTCCGAGCGGCCGATCAGCATCTACCTGAACAGCCCCGGCGGCTCGTTCACGGCCCTGACCGCCATCTACGACACCATGCGCTACATCAAGCCCGACGTGCAGACCGTCTGCCTCGGCCAGGCCGCCTCGGCCGCGGCCGTGCTGCTGGCTGCCGGCACCAAGGGCCGTCGGATGGCACTGCCCAACTCCCGGATCCTGATCCATCAGCCCGCCACCGAGGGCACCTACGGGCAGAGCTCGGACCTGGAGATCCAGGCCAACGAGATCCTGCGCATCCGCAGCCTGATGGAGAACATGCTGGCCGCCGACACCGGGCAGAGCATCGAGAAGATCAGCCGGGACATCGAGCGCGACAAGTTCCTGACCGCCGAGGAGGCCGTCGAATACGGCATCGTCGACGACATCCTGACCTCGCTGAAGGACCCCGACTGACGACACCCCGGGTTCCACCCCGCGACCTCACGCGGGGTGGAACCCGGCCCGGTTAGGGTTGGTCAAGAGTTGAAAGGAAAGTCGCATGGCACGCATCGGGGAATCGGGTGACCTGTTCACCTGCTCCTTCTGTGGCAAGAGCCAGAAGCAGGTCAAGAAGCTGATCGCCGGCTCTGGCGTGTACATCTGTGACGAGTGCATCGATCTGTGCAATGAGATCATCGAGGAGGAGTTCAGCCAGGGCAGCGACGTCGGCCTGCTGGACGACCTCCCCAAGCCGACGGAGATCCGGGACTTCCTGAACTCCTATGTGATCGGCCAGGACGATGCCAAGAAGACCTTGGCCGTGGCCGTCTACAACCACTACAAGCGGGTTCAGGCCGCGGCCGGGATCGCCCCCACCCGTCGTTCTGCCGACGATGACGGGGTGGAGCTGGGCAAGTCCAACATCCTGATGATCGGCCCGACGGGCTGCGGCAAGACCTACCTGGCCCAGACCCTGGCCAAGATGCTCAACGTGCCCTTCGCGATGGCCGACGCCACCGCCCTGACCGAGGCCGGTTATGTGGGCGAGGACGTGGAGAACATCCTGCTCAAGCTGATCCAGGCCGCCGACTTCGACGTGAAGAAGGCCGAGACCGGCATCATCTACATCGACGAGATCGACAAGGTGGCCCGCAAGAGCGAGAACCCGTCGATCACCCGCGACGTCTCCGGTGAGGGCGTCCAGCAGGCGCTGCTGAAGATCCTGGAGGGCACGGTGGCGTCGGTGCCGCCACAGGGTGGCCGCAAGCACCCGCACCAGGAGTTCATCCAGATCGACACCACCAATGTGCTGTTCATCGTCGGTGGCGCTTTTGCCGGGCTGGACGACATCATCAATGACCGGATCGGCAAGCGCCCGCTGGGCTTCAACACCAGCCCTGCCGCGCGCGAGGAGATCGCCGATCCGTTCAGCCAGGTCTCGCCCGAGGACCTGCACAAGTTCGGCCTGATCCCGGAGTTCATCGGCCGCCTGCCAATGGTGGCCAGCGTCAGCCCGCTGGACAAGCAGGCACTGACCCGGATCCTCACAGAGCCCCGCAACGCCCTGGTCAAGCAGTACCGCAAGATGTTCGAGCTGGACGGGGTGCAGCTGGAGTTCACCGACGACGCCGTGGAGGCAGTGGCGAACAAGGCGCTGGAGCGTGGCACCGGTGCCCGTGGTCTGCGGGCCATCCTGGAGGAGACCCTGCTGGACGTGATGTTCGAGGTGCCCAGCCAGGAGGCGATCAGCCAGGTGGTGGTGACCGGGGCCTGCGTCCGCGGTGAGGCCCCGCCCACTCTGGTGGCCCGGAACAAGAACCGCCTCAGCGCCTGATCTGCCGGCAACAGGGTCCCACCCACGGCGGCCGAGCTTGTCGAGGCCCTCGGTGTAGTTGTACGGGTCAGCTCGTCGTCGGACCGGTAGCCTCTTGCGCTGCGTCTCGTCGACGCTCGCTCGCTCGCGTCTCCTCGCGGAACCGCGCTGCGAGGCTCCCGGACCCGACGACGAACCTCACCACGGTCCCAAGCATGTGGCAGGGACCAATCACGGCGGCCGAGCTTGTCGAGGCCCTGGGTGCAGTTGTACGGGTCGGCTCGTCGTCGGGCCGGTAGCCTCTTGCGCTGCGTCTCGTCGACGCTCGCTCGCTCGCGTCTCCTCGCGGAACCGCGCTGCGAGGCTCCGGACCGACGACGTGCCTCACCGAACAGGACTCGACCACGGCGCCCGAGCTAGTCTGGCGGCATGTCCAACAAGCCCGTCGTGACCCTGCCCACCCCCGAACTGCTTGAGCGTCTGGAACCCTTGCTGGGAACCGAAGCCGAGTTGCACGTGTGGCCGATGGACGGCCCGTCGGGGCTGGGACACATTGATCTGGCCGTGCAGCCGTACATGTCCCCGGCCACGGTGCTGGACGTCCTGCAGGGGGAGGACGTGGCGGCGGTGCAGGCCCAGTCGCTCGGCTTCGACAATGTGAACCGCCACCTGCCCGAGGGTGTCAGCTACAGCAATGCCGTCGGTGTGCACGAGGGGGCGACGGCCGAACTCACCCTGGCCCTGGTGTTGGCGGCGCAGCGGGACCTGCACATCCACCTGGCGGACCAGCCGTCGGGGCAGTGGAATCAACGCTTCGCGCCCGGTCTGCTGGGGCTGACGGTCCTGGTGGTCGGGGTCGGGGGAGTGGGCACCGCCATCGTCAAGCGGCTGGAGCCCTTCGAGTGCACCGTCGTCCGCTCCGCGTCCCGGGCCCGCACCGACGACATGGGCGAGGTGCATGGCCCCGAGGACCTGCCCCGGCTGGTCTCGGAGGCCGACATCGTGATCCTGGGGGCCCCGCTGACGGAGCAGACCCGCGGGATGTTCGACGAGCAACTGATCGGCCAGATGAAGCAGGGGGCCCTGCTGGTCAACATCGGGCGTGGTCCGCTGGTGGACACCGACGCCATGACCGCAGCCGCCCAGACCGGCCGGATCCGGGTGGCCCTGGACGTGGTGGATCCCGAGCCGCTGCCCAGTGACCACCCGCTGTGGCGTACCCCCGGGGTGCTGATCACCCCGCACGTCGGGGGCCGGTCCACCAGCATGGAAGACCGGGTGGTTGACCTGCTGGTGGGTCAGGTGAACCGCCTGCGGGCTGGTGAGCCGTTGGCCCACCGCGTCCTGTGACGATGCGCTGATTGACGCCGCTCCGACCGAGCTCGTTGGCCCGTCGGATCAGTGTGCCGTGTCCGGGCCGGGCTTGCGTTCCGACGTGGTGCGCGAGCCGCGGAAGACGACGAACCGCATCATGGTGTACATGAAGGCCGCCTCTGCGGTGGCGGCCACCAGCCGGGCCAGCTGGAACTGCACCCCGAGCCCGTGCAGCAGCTTGGACAGCCCCAGCACCAGACAGGTGTAGTTGATCACCACCACCACGACGTAGCGGACCAGCTCCCCACCCACCTTGGAGTGGGACTCGAAGTTGAAGGCACGGTTCAACAGATAGGCCAGGCCGAGCGCGATGATGTAGCCCGTGCTCACCGAGAAGCCGTAGGGGATGTGCAGCACCCGGTAGCAGAGGGTGAGCAGCGCCATGTCGGTGGAGAAGGTGAAGGCGTTGATCAACACATAGCCCACCAGGGTGGCGGGTATCACCCGCTGCAGCGGGGCGGGCAGGATGCCCCAGATCCCGTCGCGAAGCCGGTCAAAACGCCGGCGCCACGGGCCGACGGCTGGCGTCGATGGCACCGGTGTGATCACGTCGCCGAGTCTACCCGGACGGGGGGATGGACCCGCCGGGGTGACGTCTGGGGCGGCGAGGGGCTCTCAGTGCTCGCCGTCGGCGGCCGCCTCGCGTGCCTCGCCCTCCTCCGGCGCCTCCCCGTCCTGCTTCAGCCAGGGCCGGTCCTCGTGGACCACGCCGCGGGTGGTTCCGCGATAACCGTGCTGGTCCATGGCGACCTCGTCACGGGCGGTGCCCCGGTAGTCCTCCTGGTCCAGCTCCACGTCCTGCCGGTTGGTGTCATTCCAGGTGTCCTGATTGGCCTGGGTGTGGTCCTGCGGGTGTTCGCTCATGCTGGTCTCCCTTCACGTCCGCCGACGCTGGCGGTGTTTGCACGACGTCCACGCTAGCCGCCGGCACCGACAGCCACCGGGGCGGGGGAGCAATTCGTCGCGCGGAGTGCCTCAGGCACCACATGGGCCGAGGCCCCGAACCATGTGGTTCGGGGCCTCGGCTCCAGATCATCCGGGCGGCTGAGCCGCCGGCAGAAGGACTCAGTGCTTGTCGCGCAGGTCATCCACCTTGTTCTCGATCTTGTCCTTCAGCGACGGGTCGCGGAACTGCTCGTCGCGGTCGGTGCGCACGCCGTCGCCCTCAACCTGGATCTGCTCCTTGGCCACGTTCTCGGTCACGGTGCGGTTCTCGGTGACCTTCTCGGTGCCGACGCTGACCTTTTCCACGCCCACGGTCTCCTTGGAGACGACGGGGCGCTCCTCGTGCAGCACGACCTCGGTCTCGCCCTCGGCCAGCTGGCCATCGGAGACGACGTCGCCGTCCTTGATGGGGGTGCGCTCGACGCGCAGCTCCTCGTGGCTCACCGGCACCTGCACGCTCTGCTGCTCGTTGACGACGTGCTTGCGGATCCGGACGCGGCCGGACTCCACCTGCTCCTTGCCAACATTCAGGCGCTCCTCGTGACGGACCACATCGCCATCGGCCAGGTTGTCCTCACGGCCGACGCGGTCGGCGCGAGCGGCGTCCAGATTGGCCACGCCACCGGCGGTGACGTCACGGTCAACGACCTGCTCGGTGCGACGGTCGGCGTCGTAACCGGCGACGGCCTCCTGCTCGATGGAGTAGTAGCGGTACAGCTCCTGCTCCTCGGCCTCGGTGATGTGGCCCTCGGGATCGATGCTGGGGGCACCCTTGATCTGGTCCTTGGTGTAGGGGACACGGATCTCACCGTTGGCGATCTGCTCGCCGCGCAGCGGGACGAAGGTCTCCTTCATGCCGAACAGACCGGTCTTGACGGTGACCCACTCGGGGCGGCCGGTGGCGTCGTCGAGGTAGACCTGGCCGACGTCGCCGACCTTCTGGCCCTCGGAATCGATCACGGTGCCGTAGTACCGGTCGAAGTCGTTCACGTCGTTGGTGCGGTCGAACTGGTTGTTCTCAGTCATGGGTATTTCTCCTTCTGGCTTGCAGCCATTGAGGATTCGCTTACCGGACACCATTCACGCTAGGGCCAGAATCGGGCCACTGACAAGCGATTTCGCTCAGAGGCGGAAAGCCTTGGCTGTCAGCGAAAATAGGTGGCAAAGCGACCCACAATTCACCGATCTGTGCCTTCGCGTGGCGCGGCCTGTGCGTCAGCTGGCCGCCGGCACACCGCCGGGTCACGGCATGGGTGCGGCGCGAGTATGCTCGTCCGGGCTCCGTGCGAAAGACTGGAGCCGAAGAGCAATCAAGGGGAGTAGATGCCGGTCAGGGACAGCGGGGATTTCGTCGATCAAGTGAGTGCGGTCAAGGCCTGGGCACAGGCGGCCCATGAGCTGCTGGTGGAGACCGCCGCGGCCCAGCAGAGCATCGAGTACACCAAGCTCGCGCGCCTGGTGCAGCAGCGCTCGGGGATCAACACCAAGCAGCCCACGGCCAAGTGGATCGCACCGCTGCTGGGGATGATCGCCCGCAAGTGCGATGCGGAGAACCTGCCCTTGCTGACCGCGCTGGCCACCCGTCGCGACGGCAGTGTGGGCCAGGCCTATGACGAGATCCTCCGGCTCGCCCGGATCCCGGTGGACTTCGAGGATCGCGAGGAGCACGCCGCCGACCAGCGCGAGGCCTGCTACCGCCGCTGGCGAGGGGCGGTGGCGTCCCCGTCGGCTGCTCCGGGCGCCTCGTCGTCCCCCGCCCCGGCGCGCAAGCCCGTCGTGGTGGGCACGGCGCCGGCCGCCAAGAAGACGACGGTGGGACGCGCCGCCAAGAAGGAGCCGCTGCAGGGCAACAGCTGCCCGCGCTGCTTCATGCAGATGTCCCTGACCGGCGTCTGCGACAACTGCGACTGACGCCGGCCGGGGATCATCCATCCCGGCGGCGGTGACCCGGCCACCCACGTCACCCCACCGGCAGGATCACTCCACCGGCAGCCAGCGGCCGCCCGCCCGGCGCAGCACCCAGTGCCTCCCGATCCGGGCCACCTGGTCGACCGCCTCCCGGGCCGCCTCGGTGGCCATCAGCGCCAGCTGCACCTCCTCGTCATCCGAGGAATCGGGAACCGTGAACCGCACCGTGATCCGGGCGGTTCCGGCCACCACGTCCACCTGCCGGTCATCGACGTGGAAGTTTTCCTGTACCGCCGCGACGGCCCCGTCCAGCACCGCCTCGGGTGGGTTGCCGGGGCGCAGACCAAGGATCTCGAACTGGGCACGGTAGGAAGGCATGGGCCGAGTCTAGGCAACCGCCGATCAACTCCGCCCGACGTACCGTGGGCGGACCGACAGCATTCCATGGCTCTACGGCGCCGAGTTCCATGTCTCGGCCGGTGACGGCTGTCACCAGGCCCGGGCTGGCAGCCAGAACCCCGCGCCGGCGGTCGGATAGCCTTGGCTGGTGAGCCCTACCAACCAGTCAGTTCCGCCCTCCGAGGCGGCGGCCGCAGCCCGCACCGCCACCCTGCTGGTGTTCGCGATGAATGGCATGCTGTTCGCCTCCTGGGCCTCACGGATCCCCGAGGTCAAGCAGGCCTTGGAACTTAGCGCGGGGCAGTTGGGTGTGGTGCTGCTGGCCGTCTCGGTTGGCTCCCTAATCGGGCTGCCGCTCAGCGGCCGGATTGCCCATCGGCTGGGTGCCGGGCGGGCCGTGCTGACCGGGTGTGGCATCGCCGCCGTCGGGATCGGCCTGGCCGCCCTGGGGATCGACCTGTTGGCCTCCCGGGAGGTGCTGATGGCCGGGCTCTTCCTGGTGGGGCTGGGCATGGGGCTGTGGGATGTCTCGATGAACTTGGAGGGCACCGCCGTTGAACGCGCCCTGGGCCGGGCCATCATGCCGTGGTTCCATGCCGCCTTCAGCGGGGGCACCGTGCTGGCGGCCCTGCTGGGGGCCGGGCTCAGCGCCGCCCGGGTGCCGGTCTGGCTGCACCTGGTGGTGGCGATGCTGGTGTGCGTCGGGGTGTGCGTCTGGCAGGTGCGCCACTACCTGCCCACGCAGTACCAGCCAGAGCCCGACGCGGCAGCAGCGACGACGGGTGCCCCGCCGGGATCCGCGTGGACCGAGCCCCGCACCCTGCTGGTGGGCGTGGTGGTGCTGGCCGCGGCCTTCACGGAGGGCACCGCCAATGACTGGCTGGCCGTGGCCTTCGTCGAGGGGCACCACCTGCCGCACTGGGCGGGGGTGCTGGCCCTGGCCGTCTTCCTCACCTTCATGACCGCGGGGCGGGTGCTGGGCACCGGGCTGCTGGACCGCCACGGCCGGGTGCCGGTGCTGCGCGCCATGCTGGCCCTGGCGGCGGCCGGCTGTGCGCTGGTGGTCTTCGGTGACGCGACGGTGGCCTTCCTGGGCGCCATGTTGTGGGGCGTCGGGGCCTCCCTGGGCTTTCCGGTGGGAATCTCCGCCGCGGCGGACGATCCCGTGCACGCCGCGCGCCGGATCAGCGTGGTGTCCACCATCGGCTACACCGCCTTCCTGGGCGGCCCGCCGGTGCTCGGCTGGTTGGGCGACCACACCGGCGTGCTGCACGCCCTGCTGGCGGTGGGGGTGATGCTGGTGCTGGCCTTCTTCGTGACGCCGGCCGCGGCACCCCAGGCGGCCCCGGCGCGCAGCGCCGAGGACCCGGTTCCCAGCCAGAGCTGAGACTCAGGACCCCAACCGTTCCCCGGTCCAGGCCAGTACCGCCAGCACCGCGAGGCTGGCCAGCAGCAGGACGAAGGACAGCCCCACCGCCAGCGCCAGGTTTGACTCGAAACCGATGAAGATGGCCAGCGGCATGGTCTGGGTCACTTCCTCCCGGTTGCCGGCGAAGAAGATCGTCGCGCCGAACTCGCCCAGCGCCCGGGCCCAGGCCAGCACCAGCCCACTGAGCAGGGCTCGCTGGGCTCCCGGAACCATGATGTGCCAGAACAACTGCAGCTCCCCGGCCCCGTCGACGCCGGCGGCCTCCCGCACCTCCGGCTCGACCTCGGCGAAGCCCACCCGGGCTGCCCTCACGAAGAAGGGTCCGGCGACGAAGACCTGGGAGAGCACCACGGCGGTGGTGGTGAAGGGCAGGGTGATGCCCAGCAGTGCCAGTGGCCGGCCCAACCATCCGTTGCGGCCGAAGACCTCCAGCATTGCGATGCCCGCCACCATCGGAGGCAGCACAATCGGGAGGTCCACCAGCAGTTCCACCACTCGTCGCCCCGGGAAGGGCCGTCGGGCCAGCAGGTAGGCCAGCGGGGTGCCGGTGAGCACCACCGCCAGCATGCTGGCCGCCGTCGTCGCCAGCGAGAGCCGGACCGCGGCATGCACCGCGGGATCGGCCAGCTGGTTGGCCAGATCCCCGGTCAGCGCCACCCAGACCAGGCCTGCCACCGGGACGGCCAACAGCGCCAGCAGCAGCGCTGCCGGGCCGACGAAGGGCCACAGGTCACGGGCTCGGGTCACTGGGTGCTCTCGGGAGTGGGTCTGGCTGTTGGACGGGGTAGGCGGCGGAGTGGAGTCAGGGAGCCGGCGGCAGGAAGCCCGCGTCGTCCAGCACCTTCTTGCCCGCGCCGGAGGCCAGGAAGTCCAGGAAGGCCTTGCCGCCGACGGCATTCTTGCCGGCGGTCACCGTGGCGGCGGACAGCGGCAACATCGCGTTCAGCGGGTCCGGGATGTCCACCGTGGTCAAGCCCTTCTTCTCGGCCGGCAGGTCGGTGATGAACACCACGCCGGCGTCGGCGACGCCCTGCTGCACCTTGGTGACGATCGGCTGCACCCCCATCTCCCGGGAGACCACATTGGCCATCACCTTGGCGGTGAATCCGGGCTGGCCGGCCTCGATCTTGGCGAAGGACTTGGCGGTCACCTTCCAGATCGGCAGGGTCTCGGCGCCCAGCAGCACCGTGGTGCCGGGCTTGGCCAGGTCCTCGACGGCAGCCACCTTCCCGGGATTGTCCGGGGCAACCACCACCACCAGCTTGGTGCGGCCCAACTGCGTGACCGAGTCCTTGGCCACCAGGCCCTTCTGGGCCGTGGTCTTCATGTCATCCGGGTTGGCGGCGATCCACACGTCGGGCGTGGCGCCCTTGGCCAGCTGCTCCCGCTGGATCGGGGTGTGACCCACCTCGAAGGTGGCCTTGCCCAGCCCGGCCGCGGCGAAGGCCTCGGCCAGCTTCTTGGTCTGGGCAGCCAAGGCGCCGGGGGCGTAGACCACGACGTCGCCGCTGCTGGACGCTCCACCGGACGCGTCCGGCGCGGTGGAGGCGGGGGTGCCGGCGTCCTTTCCACAGGCGGCCAACGGAAGGACGGCAAGGGTGGCGAGCACCCGACGACGGGTCAACATGTCGATTCTCTGCTCCTGACAGGACGACGGACTACACGGTGTTGCCCAGTAGTCGTCGCCCGAGGAGGGAAAGTTCCCGCTCAGACCGCTTCTGCCGCCACGGCATCCTCTGCGTCACCGCAGGCCACCACCAGCTCCTGACGGGCCCGAGCCACCCGGGAGCGAATGGTGCCAATCCGCACCCCGCACACTTCGGCAGCCTGCTCATAGCTGAAGCCCAGCAGCTGGGTGAGGACGAAGGCCTCGCGTCGTTCCGGGCTCAGCGTCTGGAAGAGCGCGGCGGCCTCCACCAGCACCAGGGCGTCGTCCTCGGCCCCGGCGTGGGCCGTGAGCCACTCTGGCGAATATGGGCTCTGTGGACGGGCAATCTCGCGTCGCACCTTGTCGGCCACCACCCGACGGGCGATGGTCAGCAGCCAGGCCCGGGCGGGGGAGCGGCCCTCGAAGCTGGGCAGCGAATCCATGGCGCGCAGATAGGTGTCCTGGGTGAGGTCGTCGGCGGCCTGGGTGCCCGCCAGGTGTGCGATGAAGCGCCACACGTCGCCCTGGGTGAGCCGGATGAACTCCCCGAGTGCCGGACGGTCGCCGGAGCCGGCCCGCAGCGCCAGGGCGGTCACCCGCTCGTCCAGCTCTGCCCGCCCCGGGGGCCCGACTCTGTTCAGCACGGGCTCACCATATCGTCACGTCGGGTTGGGTTAGTGTTCTGCCATGGAGATGTGCTGGCAGCCGGAGCGCTGGCGGGCTTCCCTGTCGGCGGTGCTCGACGGGGAGGACCCGGAGATTCCGCGGGTCGAGCTGGAGGCCCACCTGGCCCAGTGCCCCGCCTGTGACGAGTGGTTCCGGCAAGCCGAGGAGCAGCAGCGGCTGCTGCGCAGCGCCGGTGGCCCGGTCAAGGACCTCACCGCGCACCTGATCGGGGTGACGGAGGCGCACATCTGCAGCTGCCACACCGGCGGCCCGTGCGAGTGCACCAATTGCGTGTGCCCCACCTGCACCTGTCAACAGCAGGCCAGCTGAGGGGTGGGCAGGGGCCGGCCGAGGCCCCGAGCTGTCGCAACCCCGCGGTCTGCGAGCTGTCGCCACCACGGCGGCCGAGCCTGCTGAGGGGTCTGCGTGAAGGGTCCCGCTCGGGTCCGGCCTCCCACCGCGGCCAACCACCCCTCGCTCGTTCCCCGCTCGGGGGCAGACCCATCCACGGCCGCGGCCGGGAGCCGGCTCCCGAACCGGAACGGTCCTGCTGCGGTGGTATTTCCTCGCCTGACGGCGCCCTCGACAAGCTCGGGGGACCGTGCTTTGGGTCGGGCTCGGGGATCAGTAGCCCAACAGGTCCTCCACGACCGCCATCACGCCGGACTCCGCTCCCGTCGGGGCGCGGAACTTCGCCTTGTCGACGGCTGCCGGTTGGGCGTCGGCCATCGCATAGCTGAGCCCGGCGGCGGCCAGCATCTCCGCGTCGTTGGCGCTGTCACCGAAGGCCAGCAGGTCATCGAAGCTGCGGCCCCAGCGCTCCAGCAGCTTGGCCAGGCCGAAGGCCTTGTGCCGCCCGGGAACAATCAGGTCCATGCCCTGGTGGCCGGTGGTCACCGGCACCAAGGCGCCCCCGAGCTGTTCGGACAGCTCGGCGGCCAGTCGCTCGGACTGGCCCTCGCGGGTGACCAGGGCGAACTTGCTCACCGGGCCGTCGATCTCGTGCAGGCTGGCGACGCTCTTCAGGTTCTCGTAGGCGCTGTTCATGATCACGCGCATCCGGTCCGGCACCTCACCCGCCATCCAGCCGCCCTCTGGCCCGCTGGCCACGGAGCGGATCTCCGGATGGTCGTCGATCAGCTCCACCACGCGGCGCACCATTTCGTCGTCCAGGACGGAGCAGTGCACCACCTCGTGGTCACGGTCCACGATCATGGACCCGTTGTCGCCGACGAAGGCCAGCCGCTCCGGCGCGTCGAACATGGTGCGCATGCTCAGGTACTGACGGCCGCTGGCGATCACGACGCGGATGTCACGCGCCTCGCAGGCGGCCAGCATCCGCCCGAAGCGCGGACGGTCATAGTCGCGCTGCGGAGTGAACAGCGTGCCGTCCAGATCGATTGCGACCGTGGTGAAGGTCTTGGATTCCACGCTGCCCACTTCCGTAGCTGTTGGGATGTGCTCAGGCCTTCTTGACGGGGGGCTCGCCCAGAGCCACCTCGACCTGTAGGTCCTCGTCGGCCTCGGCCCACAGCACCTCACCGGTGACGTGACCGACGGCCCGCAGATCGGCCTCGATGTCCTTGAGCCGGTCCAGCACCTCGCCCCGGCCCACCAGATTGGCCCGGACCACCTCGGTCTTCTGGCTGACCTTGGCGGCGCTCTTGGCACCGCGCAGCGCGATCAGCACCGTGGCCAGGTCTTCCAGCAGTAGGGCGTCGCCGCCGATCGGCAGGTCCTCGGCCTTCGGCCAGCTGGCGGTGTGCACCGAGCCTGACTGGAACCAGCTCCACACCTCCTCGGTGACGAAGGGCAGGAAGGGCGCGAACAGGCGCAACATCACGTCCAGAGCGGTGCGCAGCGCCGCCTGGGCGCTAGCCGCCTCCTCGGCGCCCTGGGCGCCGTAGGCACGCTCCTTGACCGCCTCCAGATAGTCGTCGCAGAAGCCCCAGAAGAAGCTCTCCGTGGTCTCCAGGGCGGTGGTGTAGTCGAAGCTGTCGAAGGCCTCGGTGGCCAGCACCACGACGCGCGCCAGGCTGGCCAGCATCGCCAGGTCCAGCGGATTCTTCACCACCCGACCGCTCTGGCCGGTTGCCTTGGGCTCCTCGGAGCTCATGCCCAGCACGAACTTGGAGGCGTTGAGCACCTTCATCGCCAAGCGACGGCCCACCTTCATCTGGGTCTCGTCGAAGGGGGAGTCCATGCCCGGGCGGGCCATCGCGGCGCGCCAGCGCACGGCGTCGGCGCCGAACTTGTCCAGAATCTCGGTGGGGACCACCACATTGCCCTTGGACTTGCTCATCTTCTTGCGGTCCGGGTCGGTCACAAAGCCGCTGATGGTGGCCCGCTTCCACGGCAGCTGGCCATTCTCCAGCTGGGCCCGCACGACGCGGCTGAACAGCCAGGTGCGGATGATGTCGTGCGCCTGGGGCGCCAGGTCCATCGGGAAGGTCAGGCCGAACAGCTCCTCGTCACGTTCCCAGCCGGTGACGATCTGCGGGGAGAGGGAGCTGGTGGCCCAGGTGTCCATCACGTCGGGGTCGGCCATGAAACCGCCGGGCACGCCGCGCTGGGACTCGTCGAAGCCGGGCGGGCACTGGCTGGCCGGGTCCACCGGCAGGCTGGCGGCGTCGGCGACGATCGGCTCGGCGGTGATCGGCTCACCCTCGGCGTCCAGCTTGTACCAGACCGGGAAGGGCACGCCGAAGAAGCGCTGCCGGCTCACAAGCCAGTCGCCATTGAGGCCGTTGACCCAGTTGGAGTAGCGGTGCTTCATGTGCTCCGGGGTCCAGGCCAGCTCCTCGCCGCGGGCCAGCAGGGTGGCCTTCAGGTCCTCGTCGCGGCCGCCATTGGTGATGTACCACTGGCGGGTGGAGACGATCTCCAGCGGCTTGTCGCCCTTCTCGTAGAAGTTCGCCATCCGCTGGGTGGGCTTGGGCTCGCCGGCCATCTCCCCGGTCTCGGCCAGCTTCTCGACGATGTTCTTGCGCGCCGTGAAGGTGGTCTTGGTGGCCATCTGCTCGGCGTAGAAATCGCCGTTGACCAGCCATTCCGGGGTCTCGGCCTGCAACCGGCCGTCGCGGTTGATGATGGTGCGCATCGGCAGCTGCAGTTCGCGCCACCAGATCACGTCGGTCAGGTCACCAAAGGTGCAGCACATCGCGATGCCGGCGCCCTTGTCCTTCTCAGCGGCGGCATGCGCCAGCACCGGGATCTCGACACCGAAGATCGGGGAGGTCACGGTGGTGCCGAACAGGTGCTGGTAGCGCTCGTCGTCGGGGTGGGCAATCAGCGCGCACACCGACGGCAGCAGCTCCGGCCGGGTGGTCTCGATCCAGACCTTGTTGTCCGCGAAGAGGTCGTCGGACGTGGCTTCGACAGGCTCACCCGCCGTGCCCAGCCCGAAGCCGATCCGGTGGTAGGCGCCGGGGTAGTCCCGGGCCTCCAGCTCAGCCTGGGCGACGGCGGTCTGGAAGGTGACGTCCCACATGGTGGGGGCCTCGGAGAGGTAGGCCTCGCCGCGCTCCAGGTTGCGCAGGAAGGCCAACTGGGCCACCCGCTGGGCGTCGTCGGAGATGGTGGTGTAGAGGGTGTCCCAGTCCACCGACAGGCCCAGGGTGCGCCACAGGTCCTCGAAGACCTGCTCGTCGACCGCGGTCAGCTCGTGGCACAGCTCGATGAAGTTCTTGCGGCTGATCGCCACCTGCTTCTTGGGGTCCGGCTTGGCCGGGGGAGTGAAGTTGGGGTCATAGGGGATCGACGGGTCGCAGCGCACGCCGTAGTAGTTCTGCACCCGACGCTCGGTGGGCAGTCCGTTGTCATCCCAGCCCATCGGGTAGAAGACCTGCTTGCCCGTCATCCGCTGGTAGCGGGCGATGGTGTCGGTGTGGGTGTAGCTGAACACGTGGCCCACGTGCAGCGAACCGGAGACCGTGGGCGGCGGGGTGTCGATGCTGAAGACCTGCTCCCGGGAGGCCGGCTTGCGGAAGGCGTAGGTCTTGTCCTGCCGCCACTGCGCGGCCCACTTGGCCTCCAACCCCTCCAGCACGGGCTTGTCCGGTACCTGCCCCGTGATCGGGGTGGGTGCGGACGTTGTGCTGGACGGTTCAGTAGTCATGCTCGCGATTCTAGTGAGTGCCACCGACAGTCTGCGAACCGGCGGCTTTCCAGCCTGCGTGAACGCCCGCGGCTTCGTCTCGCCGGGCCTGCTAGCGTCGCCTACGTTCCCCGACGCCACCGACGGAAGGTGTTACCCCCGATGAGCACAAGCGGATCCAGCCCGGCGTCCCAGCCCGGCAAGTCCAGCGCCCGCGACCAGCTGCGACAGCAACGGGCCGCCGAGGCCAAGGCCGCCAAGAAGAAGAAGGTGCTGATCCTGGTGCTGGCCACCCTGGCGCTGGTCGCTGCGCTGGTGGCGGGATTCGCGGTGGCCGGAGAGGCCAAACGGGACAAGGACGCGAATGTCACCGTCGAGGGCCAGAGCCTGACGCAGGCCCTGACCAGCATTCCCGCCGCCAGCTTCGACGCCGTCGGCGTTGGCACCGCCACGAATGTCCCCGAGGCGATTCCCGGCGGCAAGCCGCAGCTGGTGGACGGCAAGCCCCGGGTGCTCTACATCGGCGCGGAGTTCTGCCCCTACTGCGCGATGGAGCGGATGGCGCTGGTCTCCTCGCTCAGCCGCTTCGGCACCTTCTCCGGGTTGAAGGACACCCTGTCCAGCCCCAATGAGGGGCCGATCTCCAACATCCCCACCGTCACCTTCACCGGTTCGACGTTCACCAGCGACACCGTCGCCCTGACCGCCGTCGAGACCCAGGACCGGATGGGGCAGCCCACCGGGGAGAAGCCCACCGCCGAGGACGAGGCGATCTTCCGCAAGCACGCCCCGCAGGGCGGTATCCCGTTCACCTGGTACGGCTCGGCCTTCAGCAACTGGGCCGGCTTCGACGGGGACTCCATGGCCGGCAAGCAACCCGAGGAGATCGCCAAGGCGCTGGGCGACCCGAACTCCGACGAGTCCAAGGCGGTGCTGGGCGCCTCCAATGTGATCTCCGCGCAGCTCTGCAAGGAGACCGGCGGCAAGCCCGCCGAGGTGTGCACGTCGGCCGGGGTGACCGAGGCCGCGAAGAAGCTGAAGTGACCGAGCGTCTGGTGGAGCGGGCCACCGGCCTGCTGCTGGTGCTGGGCACCCTGGTGGCCGGCTACCTGACCTACGAGCACTTCACCGGCAACGCGACGCTGGCCTGCAGCGCCACGGGGGTGGTGGATTGCGCCAGCGTCACCACCAGCAAGTACTCCTACCTGGTCGGGATTCCGGTGGCGCTGCTGGGCTTGGGCTGGTTCCTGGCCTCGCTGGCACTGTGGGCCGTCAGCCGGGCCCGGTTGGGTTGGGCCGCACGGAACCCGGTACAGCTGCTCTGGACCGGCGCCGGACTGGCCTTCGTGCTCTACCTGGTCTGGGTGGAGCTGGTGCCACTGGGCAAGATCTGCTCCTGGTGCACCGTGGTGCACGTCACGGTGCTGGCGATCTTCCTGCTCCGGCTGGCCGGTCAGGTCCTCGTCGACGACGAGTAGCCACTCGCACTGCCCCTCGGCGGGCCTGGCCGTCCGGTCACCCCTGCAATTGTTGCTCATCAACCGGTCCAGGAGCCCCGGGACGATCGCCTCGCGCCCATCACCCCGGCGTCGAAGAACGTGGACCGCAACATCTGCAGGGACGGGCGGCGGCGCGCAAAGGAACCGGCCCCGAGCGGGATGCTCGGGGCCGGTCCTGGTGGTGCGGGTCCTGGTGGCTCAGGCGTGGGCCTTCAGGGCGGCCAGCAGCTCGGCCTCGGTGGTGCCCAGGTTGACGCTCTGCAGGTCCAGCTTCTTGCCGTTGACCGTGATCGACGGGGTGCCCGAAATGCCGGCCTCGGCCGCCTTCTCATTGGTCCCCTTGACGAAGCCCTCGGTGGCCTTGTTGTCATAGCAGGCCTGGAAGTCGGTGAGCTTCTGGCCGGTGATCCCCACCTGCTGCGGGATGGTGGTGCGCAGCAGCTCGTCGGAGTAGCCCTCGGAGCCCTTGATCTCCTGCGCAGCCTGGTTGGCGAAGACGGCATTGTGGTAGCTGGTGTAGGCGCCGGCCTTGTCCGCGCAGGCGGCACCGATGCCAGCGCGGCTGGACGCGGTGTTGGCCAGGTTGGTCTCCATGAAGGTCATGGTCTTGTACTCGAAGTTGATCTCACCCTTGCTGGCCAGGGATTCGAAGAACTTGCCGTGGCTGGCCTCCAGCTGCTTGCAGGCCGGGCACTGGTAGTCGAAGAACAGGCTGACGGTGGGCGCGCCATCCTTGGCCTTGCCGGGGTTGACGGTGATCCCGGACTTGTCCGCATTGGCATTGGGCGGGGTGCCCTGGGCGGTCACCTGGGCGGCCTTGGTGCGGTGGTTGTTCCACAGCACCGTGCCGACGATGGCGGCGATGGCCAGGGCCAGCACCAGCGCGCCGATGGTGACGATCCGCATGGTGCGGGCGCGCTTGGCCTCGGCCTCCTGCTGCAGCCGCAGCTGTTCGCGACGGTTGGGGACGGTGGCCCCGGACTGGGGCTTCTTCTTGCTCATCGGGCAGGGTCCTCTCTGACGAGGGAGTCCTCGTCCGGGTCGATGTCGTCGAGTTCGGGGTCGGTGTGGTCAACGGTGCCGGTGATGGGCCGGAAGAGCCAGCCGTCGACGCTGAAGGGGGTGCGCGGCCGCCAGACCAGCCAGGCCCCACACAGCGCGAAGAGCGCGTCGCGCAGGATCTCCCACAGGTACTTGGGGTCCTCGGTCTGGCCGCCCTGGCTGAAGCAGCCGCAGTCGATGCTCAGGCCGCGGGCCCAGGCGCTGGCGATGGCGCCGATGAAGGCCAGCATCATCAGCGCGCCGATCAGGGCGGAGATCCGGGTGAACAGCCCGGCCAGCAACAGCAGCCCGACGATGATCTCCAGCACGGGCAGGCCGTAGCCGATCATCTTCTCCGCGGAGTAGGGCAGGAAGTCGATCTGGTAGGCCCGCACGGAGAGCACATTGCCGTCCAGGTTGCCGATCTTGAGCAGGCCGGCCACCAGCAGCGCACCGCCCAGCACCAGCCGGGCCAGCAGGCCGATCCAGTCCCGGGCGGTGCGCGTCGGGCGATCGTCGGCGCGAAGAGCCGGGGATGTTGCAGTTTCAATCACGTGGGAATGATAGTCGGCCGTCTCAGAGCGGTCCGACGGGGTGCTCACGCCGCCGCCTTGATGGCCGCCAGCAGCTCCGCCTCCGACGGGTCCCGCTGGCCCATCAGCGCCTTCAGGTCCAGCTGGTTCTTCACCGCACCGGAGGCATCGGCCACCCAGTACTGCGGGGAGGAGGTGTCCCGGTCCGCGGCCCGGGCGGCATCCAGCACCCGCTGGACGGCGTCGTCGGTCTGGCGTTCCCGGTAGCAGGTCTGGAAGGCGCCGGGGTCCTTGAGGGTCAGCGTGTCCAGCAGGCCGGTGAGCAGCTCGTCGGAGTAACCGTCGCCCTCCTTGGCGGGCTGCTTGGCGAAGATCGCGTCCCGGTAGCCGGCATAGGCGCCGACGACGTCGGCGCAGGCCGCGCCGATGTTGGCCCGGTAGGAGGAGTCATTCGAGCCGCCGTCCAACAGGGTGAGACTACGCACCTCGACACCGATCTCACCCTTGCGGGCGAGGCTCTCGGTCAGGGGGCCCAGGGCGTCATGTGCCACCTTGCACCACGGGCACTGGTAGTCCTCGTAGATCACCAGCGTCGGCTTGCCTGCGGGGCTCTTGTGCAGGGTGATTCCCGAACCGTCGGCCGACGCATGCGGCACGGCCAGCTGCTTGCCGACGGGCACCGGCTCCGGCTTGCGGGACTGGTTCCACCACCACGCCCCACCGGCCACCATCAGCACCGCCAGCGTCGCGCCGACGATGCCGCCGATGATGCGGCCTCGCCGCTGTGCCGCCAGGGCCTGCTCTCGCTGGGCCTGCAGGGCGGCGCGACGGCTGGCGGGGGAGGGTTTGCCCATGGTCAACTCCTGAAGGGAACCGGGGTGGTTGCGGCGGTGCGGGTCGCTTCCAAGCCTGCCACGCCGCGGGAGCGGCCGGGCAGCCGACCATGACCCGACTGCCCGTTGGAGGGGCGGCGAACCGGTTTGGCTCGCGCTGGCCGTCAGGGCCTGGCCACCACGCCGGTGAGCCGGGCGCCCTTGGGGAGGGCCAGATCGTCCGAGGAGAGCTCCAGCGCCACCGTGTGGCCCGGGACCGCCTTGCCGCCCAGCCCCAACGTGATGGTCGCGGTGCGGCGCCCGGCGGGTATGCGGACCCAATTGGTGGCACCGGCCTGCGCCAGGGACTCTGTGGAGGCCGGGTCCACGCCCCAGTCCTGGCGGCTCTGTTGCCCCAGTTCACGGACTGTCAACGCTGGGCTGACCGGACGGGCGCTGACGGTCAGGCTGTGGTCGCTCAGCGTGCTGACCCGGTCCAGGGTGATGGTCCAACGCATCGTCTGACCTGGTTTCGCGGAGACGGCGGCGCGGGTCACCGTCGCTCTGGGCATGGGGTCGTCGTCAAGGACATGCAACCACGTGGTGGGTGTGGCCACCAGCACCGGACCGCGCACCAACAGCTGACCCATCAGGTCGTAGGACAGGCCCCACTCGGTGTTTCCGGGGATCGGCAGGGTCAGGGGGATGGTCCGGGCGTCGGCTGGCACGCGCTGCCAGCGCGGGTCCTGCGGTGGCCCGCCCTGCACCAGGGCCAGGGCCGCGGTCCGGCTGCCGGTGGGGCGGCTGAGCCGTGCGGTGATGGTCTTGACCCACGGCGACGCTCCCTCGGTCACCGACTGCTCGGCCGGCAGGGTGAGCACCGACGGCGGCAGCGCCGCTGCGGGGGTGATCCCTGGGTGGGCCGCCGAAAGGTCCAGCACGATCCCCGAGCCGCTCGCCCGGCCGGAGGCCTGCAGGCTGACCGCGGTGATCCGGTCCGGGTTGAGGCCCTTGGCGGGCAACGGGAAGCGGAGGTTCTGCGCCAGCCAGCGGCCACCCACCCCGTCACCCCCGCCGTGGATGCCCGTGCGCCGCGCGGGGCCCTGCGGCTTCACCAGGACGCTGTGCCCATTGCCGTCGGTCACCTTCAGGATGGGGTTCAGGCTGGCCGACGGGGACAGGGCCACCCGCAGGTCCAGCGCGGAGCTGCCGCGCAGCGTGATGGGTCGGGCCGGGCGCAGAGTGATAGCGGTGGCCGGCTTCCACACCCAGCCGGACGGGTCCACCGCGGCGGTGCTGCGCCAGTGCACCCCGGCCGGCTCTAGGCTGTCCGGGTTGGCGACGCAGTCCTGGCCGCGGCACACCGTGGCGCCGGTCACCTTCCAGCCGCGCTGGCCGGGCTGCACCAATCGGCGCCGAGCCCCACCGGTGGCAGAGGTGACCAGACCGGCGGGGAGCACCCCGGCGGGGGCGCTCCCGGTGCCGTCGACGGCCGTCGCCTGCCCCTGGCTCTTCAGCACCCGCTCGGCGAAGGCGGTGACCAGCTGCACGCCCGTCGCGCGTTGCTGGGCGGGCGAGAGCCGGGCCGACGGCTGGCAGGCGGTGGCCTGTCCGTCGTCGACGCCGGTGGGCGAACCCGGGGTCCAGGTGGTGTTGAAGTAGTTGTGGTTGGCGCCGGGCAGGTAGGCGACGGAGGACAGGGCGTGCTGGGTGCCGTAGCGGGTGGCGCCGTCGGCATAGTCGACTCCCTGCAGGTCGCTCACGTCGCCGTCGCAGCCCGGCAGCACGGTCAGGGTCGGGGTGGTGGAGGCGCTGGTGTGGAAGAAGTTGGTCGGGCCCAGCAGCACCAACCCGGCGACGCGGTGCTTCCCAGCGGCCACGTCCTGGATGGCCGCCAGGGCAACCCCCTCGCCACCACGGCTGTGGCCCACCAGCAGCGTGCGCTGCACGTCATAGCGGCTGGTCACCGTGCGGGCGAAGGGCGCCGAGGCTCCCTGGCGCCAACCGGCCAGCAGGTCCAGATGGGCACGCACCGTCGCGGCCCGGGCGGAGGCGCCCAGGTCACCCAGCTGGTCGTCCTGGGCGTTGATCGCATTGGCGTCGATGCTGACCGTGAAGTACCCGCGCTGGGCCAGGGCCTCCTGCAGGTAGCGGTAGCCCTCCAGATTGGGCACCGCCTTGCCGGCGGCGCAGGGCCAGCCCTGGCCATCGTCGGTCAGGCACCAGTCATGACGCCCATGCAGCAGGAGCACCACCGGATGGGTGCCCTTGCCCGCCGGGGCCACCACTCGGCCAGTGATCGCCTGAGGATGGGCCATGCCCGGGATGCGCAGCGGGCGTGCGGAGTAGCTGGCGGTCACGGTGCCGCTGGCCGTCGCGCCCTGTGCGGCCTGCGCCTGCACCATGCGTCGGGTCCCGCGACGGGCCAGCAGCTCCGCCTCCGTCGCCGCGCCGTAGTGCACCTCCAGCCGGGACAGGTCCGACGGCAGCTGGGCCAACCGGATCCGCAGGGAACCGTCGCGTGCCACCCGGGCCGGCCCCAGGTCCCGGCCGGCCAGGAAGACATGCGGCCGGGCGTCGGTGACCGGACGCGGCCCGTGTGGCAGCCGCACCAGCTCCCGTGCCGGGCCGCTGCCGCTGAGCCGCCACCCCGCTGGCAGGGTGCCGGCGGTTCCGACGGGAGTGGGGTGCGGGTCGGGGGACGGCACGGGGGCCGCCTGGCTGGTGGTCGCGGTGGCCAGGGCGAGCAGGCCGGCCATGGCCGCGGTGGCCGGGCGTCGATACGAGATGGGCACGGTGGGATCCTTGCTGTGCGGGCATCCCGGGGGTGGCGATGCGGGCTGGAATGCTTTGCTCCATTCCTAGGGCCGTGGGGGGGCAGCTGACCAGCCCCCGGCGTCGTGGATTTCCGCCCCGCGGATCGGACCAGGGTCCGCGCCCGCCGCGGGTGATGCTGGCCCGGTGCGGTGTTGGCCCCGGTAGGCTGGGCGCACCATGACAACACCCCCCAAGAGCACACCGGCCTCTGTCGAGCACGCCCGGATCGTCGAGGAACTGATCGGCCGCTGGCCCGAGCATCGGATCGCCCCGTCGCTGGGCCGGATTCAGGCCCTGATGGACCTGCTGGGCAGCCCGGAGAAGTCCGCCCCGGTGATCCAGGTGGCCGGGACCAATGGCAAGGGCAGCACCGCCATCATGATCGACGCCCTGCTGCGGGCCGACGGCCTGCGCACCGGGCGTTTCTCCTCCCCGCATCTCGTCGACGTCACCGAACGGATCTGCATCGACGGCGAGCCGATCAGCCCCGAGCGCTTCGACGAGTTGTGGGCCGACGTCAAGCCGTACGTGGAGATGGTCGACGCCCAGCAGATCGACGGGGTGGCGATGACCTTCTTCGAGGTGATCACGGGGCTGGCCTATGCCGCCTTCGCCGATGCCCCCGTCGACGTGATGGTGATCGAGGTGGGGCTGGGCGGCACCTGGGACGCCACCAGCGTCTGCGAGCCGCAGGTGAGCGTCGTCTGTCCGATAGACCTGGACCACACCCACATTCTGGGCGACAACCTGCGCGACATTGCGGGGGAGAAGGCCGGCATCATCAAGCCCGGCAGCACGGCCGTGCTGGCAGCGCAGCAGGACGAGGCCGCCGAGGTCCTGGTGGAGCGCGCCACCGAGGTGGGTGCCCGGATGGTGCTGGAGGGACGCGACTTCGCCCTGCTGGAGCGGACCCGGGCCGTCGGCGGTCAGCTGCTGCGCTTGCAGGGCGCGGAGGGCCCGGTCGGCGACATCCACCTGCCGTTGTTCGGGGAGCACATGGCGCACAATGCGGCGCTGGCGATGGCCGCCGTCGAGGCCCTGCTGGGTGGGCGGGCGCTGAACCCGGAGGTGGTGGTGGACGGTTTCGGCGCCGTCGAGGCCCCGGCCCGGATGGAACTGGTGCGCACCTCACCACCCGTCGTGCTGGACACCTGCCACAACCCGCACGGGGCCAGCGCCACCATGGCAGCGCTGGCCGAGAACTACGCCTTCACCCCCACGATCGGGGTGGTGGCGATGATGGCGGACAAGGACGTCGACTCCGTGCTGCGGATCTTCGGTGAACAGCTGACCACCATGATCTGCACCCGGGTGTCCTCCACCGATCGTGGGCTGTCTGCCGAGGCCCTGACCGAACGAGCCGCTGGAATCCTGGGCGAGGACCGGGTGCGGACCGCCCCCGACGTGGCCACGGCCCTGGAGCTGGCCACCACCCTGGCCGACCAGGAACCTGGTGCCGGGGTGCTGGTGGCCGGCTCGGTGATCCTGGCCGGCGAGGCCCGCGCCATCCTGGTGGCGGACCGGCCGGAACCCGAGGCGCCGCTGGACCGCGCCGCCCTGACCACCCCCTTCGACCTGGACGGAGACTCGCAATGGTGAACCTCGCCCTGGCCCCCGACAACCCGATGAACAAGGCGATGGCCGGCTGCCTGGTGATGGAGGTGATCGTCTTCGGCCTCGCCTTCCCCGGGATGATCATGGTGGACGACGTCTCCCTGGGGCTCGCGGCCGGGGCCTGCATCGTCGCCTGCCTCCTCTGCCTGGCGGCGGCGGCCAAGCTGCGCACGCCGCTGGGCTATGCGCTGGGCTGGCTTGCCCAGCTGGCCGGGGTGGCGCTGGGCCTGCTCACCCCGACGATGTTCATCGTCGGGATCATGTTCCTGGCCATCTGGGGCGCCTCCTTCGTGATGGGTCGACGCCTGGAGTCCAACGCGGCTCGGTGAGTCTTCCCCCGGCTGCGGCGACGAGCTTGCTTGTAGGGTGCAGGCATGACTGAACGCACCCTGGTACTGCTCAAGCCCGACGCCGTGGAACGCGGCCTGATTGGTGAAATCATCCGTCGCTACGAGGCCAAGGGCCTGACCGTGCTGGCAATGCAGCTGCGCACGGCCGACGCGGAGGTGGCCCAGCAGCACTATGCGGAGCACGTCGGGCGGGAGTACTACCCGTCGCTGGAGCAGTTCATCACCTCCGGCCCGCTGGTCAGCCTGGTGCTGGAGGGGGAACGCGCCATCGAGGCGGTGCGCAACATCAACGGCACCACCGACTCGGCCGTCGCCGCCCCGGGCACCATCCGCGGCGACCTGTCCCTGTTCAAGAACCGGAACCTGGTGCACGCCTCGGACGCGCCGGACAGCGCGGCCCGCGAGATCGCCATCTGGTTCCCCGAGCTGGCCAGCTGACGGCGTGAGCCAGTACCCGCAGGACGCCCAACGGCCGGAGGGGGCGGCCCAGTCGTCGGTCACACCGGGTGCTGTTCCACCCAACCCGGCCCCGGTCCCCGAGCCTGTCGAGGGGCAACTCCCGATGCCCTCGACGCCGATGCCGCAGGTGGAGCTGCCGGTGGCCGACGGCGCCTACCACCAGTTCTGGCGCACGCCCTTGTGGCGCTGGTGGCGGCCAGTGGCGGCGCTGCTGGTGGGTGCCCTGATCTTCGTCGGGATCACCATCCTGGCCAGCAGCCTGGCCATCGGGATCGACGTCGCCACCGGTCGTCGGACGGTGGAGGAGGTGCGCAACGCCAGCCAGGGAAACGTCACGGCCACCCCGGCGCTGTTCCTGATCAACAACCTCTCCCTGGCTGCGCTGATCCCGGTGGGGATGCTCTTGGGCCGGTGGTTCTTCCGGCAACCCGGCGGCTGGCTGAGCAGTATCACCGGCCGCCTGCGCTGGGGCTGGCTGGGCCGCTGCTTCGCGGTGCTGCTGCCGCTGTGGGTGGTCTACATCGGCGCGGAGACCTGGCTGCAGGCCAGGAGCCCGGAGGGTCTGGGCCTGGCGGTCAACCGGGACACGTGGCTGCTGGTGGTCGGAATCCTGCTCACGACGCCCTTCCAGGCCGCCGGTGAGGAATACGGCTTCCGAGGTGTGATCACCCGGGCCTTGGCCAGTTTCTTCGGGCACCGCTGGGTGGGGCTCGCGGCAGGGGCCGTGGTCAGCTCCGTGCTGTTCATGCTCTCGCACTTCGCCGACGACCCGTGGCTCAACCTGTTCTACTTCTGCTTCGGCCTGATCGCCTGCGCAATGACCCTGCGCACCGGCGGGCTGGAGGCGTCGATTGCCATGCACGTGGTGAACAACGTGCTCAGCGAGGCGACGATGCCGTTCAGCGACATCTCCGGCATCTTCGACCGGCAGGTCGGCGCCGGTGACCCGACGGTGCTGATCGGCATCCTGGTGCCGCTGATCGGCTGGGCGCTGGTGGAGTGGCAGGCCCGTTGCCACCAGATCGTGCGGACCGCCGCCCCCGGGCTGGAGCGGCAGCGCCAACTGGAGCAGCAGTTGGCCACCTGGCAGCAGCAGATGATTGCCTGGCAGCGCCACCAGCAGCACTGAGCCAGTCGCGACGATTCCCGTCGGGGCTGAAGCCTCAACTACTCTGGTGCGCACCATGACTGTTGACACCAGCACCACCGCGCCCGAGGGCCTGTTCGGCCGCCTCGAACCGCTGCTTGCCCAGGTGAGCAAGCCCATCCAGTACGTCGGCGGCGAGCACAACTGCGTCGTCAAGGACTGGGACGACGTCGACGTGCGCTGGGCGCTGATGTACCCCGACGCCTATGAGGTGGGTCAGCCCAACCAGGGCGTCGCCATCCTCTACGAGGTGCTGAACGAGCGCGACTGGATCCTGGCCGAGCGCACCTATGCCGTCTGGCCGGACCTGGAGAAGCTGATGCGGGCCCAGCAGATCCCGCAGTTCACGCTGGATGCGCACCGGCCGGTGGGTGCCTTCGACGTGCTGGGACTGAGCTTCTCCACCGAGCTCACCTACACCAACATGCTGAACTCGCTGGATCTGGCCGGCATCCCGATCCACAACGCGGATCGCCGGGAGCACGACCCGATCGTGCTGGCCGGCGGGCACGCGTCGTTCAACCCGGAGCCGATCGCGGACTTCATCGACGCCGCGGTGCTGGGCGACGGCGAGGAAGCCGTGCTGCTGATCAGCGAGCTGATCCGGGAGTGGAAGGCCCAGGACCGCCCCGGTGGTCGCGACGGCCTGCTGCAGCGCCTGGCGGAGACCGGTGAGGTCTACGTCCCCAAGTTCTATGACGTCAGCTACCTGCCCGACGGGCGGATCCAGCGCGTCGCCCCGAACCGTCCGGGGGTCCCCTTCCAGGTGCGTAAGCACACCCTGATGGACCTGGACGAGTGGCCCTATCCGGCCAAGCCGCTGGTGCCGCTGGCGGAGACGGTGCACGAGCGCTACTCGGTGGAGATCTTCCGGGGCTGCACCCGCGGCTGCCGCTTCTGCCAGGCCGGGATGATCACCCGCCCGGTGCGGGAGCGCAACATCGAGACGATCGGCAAGATGGTGGCCGGCGGGCTGGAGGCCACCGGCCTGGAGGAGGTGGGCCTGCTCAGCCTGAGCTCGGCGGACCACTCCGAGATTGCCGAGGTGACCAAGCAACTCGCGGACCGCTATGAGGGCACCAATGTCTCGCTCTCCCTGCCGTCCACCCGCGTCGACGCCTTCAACATCGACCTGGCCAATGAGCTGTCCCGCAACGGCCGTCGCTCCGGCCTCACCTTCGCCCCGGAGGGCGGCAGTGAGCGGATGCGCCAGGTGATCAACAAGATGGTCAGCGAGGACGACCTGATCAACACCGTCGCCACCGCCTTCGGCAATGGCTGGCGCCAGGTGAAGCTGTACTTCATGTGCGGTCTGCCCACCGAGACCGACGAGGACGTGCTGGGTATCTACCACATGGCCAAGCGGGTGATCGAGACCGGACGCCAGGTGGCCGGCACCCGGGACATCCGGTGCACCATCTCCATCGGTGGCTTCGTGCCCAAGAGCCACACCCCCTTCCAGTGGGCCGGTCAGGCCTCGCCGGAGACTATCGACCACCGCCTCCAGCTGCTGCGCGACACGGTCCGGGCCGATCGCCAGTTCGGCAAGGCCATCGGGATGCGTTACCACGACGGCAAGCCCGGCCAGATCGAGGGCCTGCTCAGCCGAGGCGACCGTCGCGTCGGCAAGATCATCGAGGCGGTCTGGCGCGACGGCGGTCATTTCGACGGCTGGAGCGAGCACTTCTCCTACGACCGCTGGGTGGCCTGCAGCGAGCAGGCGTTGGCCGAGGACCCGGTGGACCTGGCCTGGTACACCACCCGGGAGCGGGACTACGACGAGGTGCTGCCCTGGGATCACCTGGACTCGGGCCTGGACCGGGACTGGCTGTGGGAGGACTGGCAGGACGCGCTGGACGGCGGCGAGGTTGAGGACTGCCGCTGGACCCCCTGCTACGACTGCGGTGTGTGCCCCCAGATGGACACCAACATCCAGATCGGCCCCACCGGCGCCATCCTGATCCCGCTGCAGGTGGTCACGAAGGACCTTTCCGCCAAGCCCTGAGCTGTCCACCGCCCGGCACTGCAGCGCAGCCTCTGTCCTGCCGGCTGACAATTTCGTCCCGGCCGCCGAATCCGCGTGCGTCCCACAATGGCGGTGTGGCGCGGAGCCGTGCGCGGGTGCTGGCGCGTGGGACCAGGGGGGGGGGGGGGGGGGGGGGGGGGGGGAGGGGGAAGGGGGGCA
>NZ_JBCDMW010000009.1:0-28339 GCF_038433155.1 Luteococcus sp. H101 | reverse complement strand
GGGTTTGGGGTGGGGTGTTTTGTTGTGTTCTTTTGCGCCTTCCGCCCCCCCCCCCCCCCCCCCCGGGCCTCTTCCCCCGGTAATCGAGCTCCGGGACCACGCCCATCCGGCGTGGCGGGTCCGGTGCGGTGCTCACCCTTCATACGCGTCACGTGCCCGATTGGTTGCAGCCCGTGCGCGTTTGCTTCCACGACTGCTGGCTCTCCGGGTGGCCGGAGCCACGGTGGGCTGCCGCTAGGCTTCGCCTCATGGCTCGACAGCAACCAGAACAGCAGGCCCCGCCGGCCCAGTGGCTCCGCGTGCAGTACGCCAAGCGCGGCCCGGCTCGCTTCACCAGCACCCGTGACTTCGGGCGGGCCTTCGAGCGAGCGCTGCGTCGGGCCCACATCCCGATGGCCTATTCCTCGGGTTTCAACCCGCATCCCCGGCTGTCCTATGCCAATGCCTCCCCGACGTCGGCGGCCACCGAGGCGGAGTACCTGGAGATCGGCCTGAGCGAGGTCTGTGATCCCGACGCGGTGTGCGCCGCCCTGGACAAGGCCCTGCCGCCCGGTCTGGACGTGGTGCGGGTGGTGGTCTCCGACCGTCGCTCCCTGAACGAGGTGTTGACCGCCTCCCGCTGGCGGATCGAGCTGGACCCGGTGGGCGAGGGGGACATCGACCCGGCCGCACTGGAGCGGGCCGTGGCCAGCCTGCTGGCTGCCGAGGAGTTCAGCATCAGCCGGATGACCAAGACCGGGATGCGCCATTTTGACGTGCGGGGCGCGATCATCGAGCTGACCATCACCGAGCCCACGGTGCTGGAACTGCTTGCCCATCACACCACCCCGCTGGTGCGGCCCGACGACGTGGTGCGGGCCCTGCGGCAGATCGAGCCCGTACTGGAGGTTCCCCGCCCGGCCCTGCTGACCCGGCTGACACAAGGGGAGTTGCGCGACGGGGAGCTGCTGGACGCGATGCGGGTGGGCGGCTGAGGGCGCGCCACGCAGGGGCGGGAGATCCATCCTGCGGTGTGACTTGTGCCATACTGGCGGACAGGTAAGCAGCCCGTTGTGACTGCTCACTCGGATTGGCGAGCACTGCCCACCGCGACGACGCCTTCGACCGCGGGGCTCTGCCGGCTGATCCGATTTCCGCCAGCTTTTCGGCCGCGGCTTTGTTGCTGCGGCTGACGAACCGCACCCGCAGGGTGTCTAGGAGCACACATGCTCGAGTTTTCCGTTGACTCGGAACAGCCGACCGATCCGCAGGATCCCACCCAGAGCACCGTGTCCGACGGTGCTGCCCAACCCAGCACCCCGGCCGAGCGCCCCAAGCGCCGCCGCGCCGCCTCCCGCCCCGCCGGGCCGCCCAAGGAGGTGGCCGCCGCCGGGGCCACGATCCCGGTGACCCAGGCCGCCGGCCAGGCCAGCGGGGTGGCCAGCCAGGGCGAGGCAACCGACCAGGCCGCGGGGCAGTCCGCCCCGGAGAAGCCCAAGCGTCGGCGCGCCACCCGCAAGGCCGCCGCCCCGGAGCCCCTGCCGGAACCCACCGCGGTCCCGCAGACCATCCCCGCCTTCCAGGCGCCGGCGGAGCCCGAGCCGTCGGATGTTGCCGCCGAGCCCCAGCACCAGGGCACCAGTCCGGCTGAGACCGATCAGGCCGAGAGCGCCGAACTGTCCGAGGCCACCGCGCCGTTGGTTGCCGACGCCCAGGCCACCGCCGAGAGCCAGTCGGAGCCGGCGGCCAAGCCCGCCCGCAGTCGTCGGACCCGCAGCCGCAAGACTGCCTCTGCTGCCGAGGCTCCCGCCACCGCTGATCCTTCGGCCGATGCTCCCGTTGAGGTCCAGCCTGCTGAGGTCCGGTCCGCCGAGTTGCCCGAGCCCGATGATTCCCCCGCGGAGTCGGCCCAGGCGCCCGAGGGCGAGCCGGCGCCGAAGCGTCGTCGTACCCGCAAGAGTGCCAAGGCGGCGGAGTCTGCGGACGGGTCGGCACCCCAGGCCGAGCCCACCAGCGACGTCGACGCCGCCCTGGCGGCCGTCACCGCCGCCGCGGCCGAGCGTCCGCGGCGAGGCCGCAAGGTGGCCAAGTCCGTTGCGAACCCCTTTGTCAGCCCGCAGTTGCCCGTCGACGAGAATGGCGAGGTGGACGCCCAGGCGGTGTTGAACTCCCTGGCCGCCTCCATCGCCGCGGGGGACCGGCATCCCGAACTCTCCCCGGTGCCGGCCGTGCCCGCCATCGAGGGTGTGCCGGAGGCCGAGCAGCTGGCCGTCGACCCGGAGGATGCCGAGCAGGCTGAGGACCAGGACGAGGAGTTCGACGTCCAGGAGCAGGCCCGGGATGAGCAGTCCGGGGCCGAGGAGGACGAGGCCGATCAGGACGAGCAGTCCGATGACTCCGAGGACTCGTCCGAGGCCCAGCAGGACGACGAGGAGGGCGGCTCGCGCCGCCGTCGCCGTCGTCGCGGTGGCCGCCGCCGTCGTCGCGGGAGCGATTCCCAGAACGACGACGAGTCGGGGGATGACGCCCAGAGCAAGAACGACGCGGACAAGTCCGACACGGAGGAGGGCGACTCCGAGGACTCCACCGACGACGACCAGGACAAGGCCGAGTCCGACGAGCAGGGCTCCGAGTCCGGCCGTCGTCGGCGTCGTCGTCGCCGTCGTCGCGGTGAGGACACCGGCGGCGCCGAGGACGACCCGAGCGATGTGGTGGTCCGGGTGCGCGAGCCGCGCCGGATCCGTAGCGCCGCGCAGGCCAATGACGAGGTGACCGGCATCGACGGATCGACCCGGATGGAGGCCAAGAAGCAGCGCCGCCGGGAGGGCCGGGCGGCCGGCCGTCGTCGCGCGCCGATCCTGAGCGAGTCGGAATTCCTGGCCCGTCGCGAATCCGTGAACCGACGGATGGTGATCCGGCAGAACGAGGAGTACACCCAGCTGGCCGTGCTGGAGGACAACATCCTCGTCGAGCACTATGTGGACCGCGCCAGCGCCACCAGCCTGATCGGCAACATCTACCTGGGCCGCGTGCAGAACGTGCTGCCCAGCATGGAGGCCGCCTTCATCGACATCGGCCGTGGCCGCAATGCCGTGCTGTACGCCGGTGAGATCGACTGGGACGCCTTCGGCGCCGCCGGTGAGCACAAGAAGGTGGAGCAGGTGCTCAAGAGCGGCCAGACCGTCCTGGTGCAGGTCTCCAAGGACCCGGTGGGCGCCAAGGGTGCCCGTCTGACCAGCCACATCTCCCTGCCCGGCCGCTACGTGGTCTACTCCCCGGGCGGTCACCTGTCCGGCATCAGCCGCAAGCTGGCCGATTCCGAGCGGCACCGCCTCAAGGACATCCTGGGCGAGCTGATCGACGACAAGTCGTCGGTGATCGTACGGACCGCCGCGGAGGGCGCCAGCGAGGAGGAGCTGGTGCGCGACGTGAACCGGCTCAAGGCGCAGTGGGAGATCATCGAGAAGAAGTCCAAGCAGGGCAGCGCCCCGCAGCAGCTCTACGCCGAGCCGGACCTGACGGTGCGGATTGTCCGGGACCTGTTCACCGAGGACTTCCAGGAGCTGGTGGTGGCCGGCAATGGTGGGCCGGAGGACGCCTACGAGGCCATCAACGGCTACGTCACGCACGTCGCGCCGCACCTGGCCGAGCGGCTCACCAAGTGGGACACCGAGAGCCAGGGCGACCTGTTTGCCAAGCACAAGATCGACGAACAGATCTCCAAGGCGCTGGAGCGCAAGGTCTTCCTGCCCAGCGGTGGTTCGCTGGTGATCGACCGGACCGAGGCCATGACGGTGATCGACGTCAACACCGGCAAGTTCACCGGCACCGGTGGCAACCTGGAGGCCACCGTCACCAGCAACAACCTGGAGGCGGCCGAGGAAGTGGTGCGCCAGCTGCGGCTGCGTGACATCGGCGGCATCATCGTAATCGACTTCATCGACATGGTGCTGCCCAGCAACCGGGAGCTGCTGCTGCGACGCCTGGTGGAGTGCCTGGGCCGGGACCGCACCCGTCACCAGGTGGCCGAGGTGACCAGCCTGGGCCTGGTGCAGATGACCCGCAAGAAGATCGGCACCGGTCTGGCCGAGGCCTTCACGGAGGAGTGCTCCGGCTGCGGTGGCCGGGGATTCATCCGGCACGACCACCCGGTGGAGTCCCAGGCTCCCGCCGACGGGGGAGAGCGCCACGGCGGCCGTCGCGGACGGCGGAACAATCACTGAGTCCCACACGGTGGGTGAGCCTGTCGAAGCCATCAGGGCGCGGCCCCTTCGACGGGCTCACACACTGGTTGGACCACTGACAGGCCGTCGGTTTGACCCGGTGCGGAGGCGCCGGTAAAGTTGGCGGTCGGTCCGGGTTGCGGGCGTGATGGGTCGATGGCCCGTCGCTCCACCCACCGAATGACTTTCAGCAGGCCGGGAGCCTGTTGGATTTTTCCTCACGACATCGAACGAGAGTAGGTCAGGCGTGTACGCGATCGTGCGCAGTGGCGGCCGCCAGCACAAGGTTGCCGTTGGCGACGTTGTTGAGATCGACAAGGTGACCGACAAGGTGGGCGACAGCGTCGAGCTGACCCCGCTGCTGTTGGTTGACGGCGAGACCGTCACCTCTGACAAGGGTGCCCTGGAGAAGGCCTCGGTTTCGGCCGAGGTGCTGGCTGAGACCAAGGGTCCCAAGATCCGCATCATGAAGTACAAGAACAAGACCGGTTACAAGAAGCGCCAGGGGCACCGTCAGAAGTACACCCAGGTGAAGATCACCGGTATCAAGGCCTGAGGAGCTGACATGGCACACAAGAAGGGCGCATCGTCGTCCAAGAACGGCCGCGACTCGAACGCGCAGCGCCTCGGCGTGAAGCGCTTCGGCGGCGAGCTGGTGAACGCTGGCGAGATCATCGTCCGGCAGCGTGGCACCCACTTCCACCCCGGCAATGGCGTGGGTCGCGGTGGCGACGACACCCTGTTCGCGCTGGTGGAGGGCAATGTTGAGTTCGGCACCCGTCGGGGTCGCCGGGTGGTCAACATCCAGCCCGTCGAGGTTGCCGCCAGCTGAACGCGGCATCATCTGATTGACATTCGCTGAGGGCGGTCCGTTCCGGGCCGCCCTCAGTGCTGTTTCCCGGCGCCCACCTCCAGCCTGGGTGCTGCAATTTTGTCAGTGGCCTTGCGTAGGCTGTGCTGCAGCCGGGAAGTCCAGCTCCCACCGCCGGATCCGGCACCGACCACGACTCGCAAGGACACGCGTGACCAGCCAGCAGCAAGCCATCACCGACGACACCCAGCCCGGCGCCACTGGGACGAGTGCGGCGCCCACCCGCCGGCGTGGCGGGTGGCCACGGGCGGCGCTGATCGGCCTGTTGGCCGTCCTGTTGGCCGTCGGTGGCTTCCTGGTGTGGGACCGACGCCAGCATCCCGCGGTGGACAGTGGGGCCGAGGTGCTGCCCGAAGGGATGGCCCTCTACGCCGAACTGGACGTCCAGCCGGACCTGCTGCAGCAGGCGGAGATGGCTCGCTTCGCGATGACGCTGAGGCCGGCGCGTGAGGTCCTGACGCTCACCGAGAAGGGCGACCTGCGCGAGGAGCTGTGGCGCGGTCTGGCCGCCGGCACCCGGTGTGCCGGGGTGGACTACACGCAGGCCGTGAAGCCCTGGCTGGGACGCAAGGTGGCGCTCGCCCTGCCCGATGAGCAGTCCGCGCCGGTCTGGGCACTGCAGGTGACCGACGAGGCCCAGGCCCGCGACGGCGCGGCGAAGCTGGCCGCCTGCGGGGCGCTGCCGCCCGATGCCGCCTACCGGGACGGTTTCCTGGTGCTGGCACCCGGCAAGGGGCAGGCCACCGAGCTGGTGGACACCGGCCGGGATGCACCGCTGTCCGCGGACCCGCGGTTCGTCGAGGACCGCAAGCGGGTGGGCCGGCTGGGCCTGTTCAACTTCTGGGGCACCAAGCAGGGCCTGATCGAGTTGTCCGAGCACCCTGAGGTCGCGCGTCGGATCGGGCGCCAGGGTGGCCTAGTGCAGCGGCTGGGCGACGAGGCCAGGGCGGCGGGCTGGCGCAGCGCCGCCGGTGCCCTGCGGATGATCGAGGGCACACCGGAGCTGAAGCTGGTGGCCAAGGCCGACCAACCCCACAAGACCAGCACCACCGAGATGGGGATGGCCAGCCTGCCGCAGGACACCGTGTTGGCGGTGGGGATCAGCGACGGTGACCAAGTGGTGGCCGAGCACTGGCCCGAGGCCCAGCGCTTGCTGACCCGGCTGGGGGCCAACCCGGCCCCGCTGGCCCAGCGGCTCAAGGGCACCCTGCCCGAGGATGCCCGGACCATGCTGGGCAAGGACTTCATTGTCAGCTTCTCCCCGGCCTCTGGCCCGGTGACCTCGCTGGCCGAGTTGCCGATGCAGGTCTCCACGATGGCCCGCAGCACCAAGGACGCGGACCGGGTGGAGGCCCTGGTGAGGCGCTCCGGCGTTTCCTCCGACGGGTACCAGCCGTCGCGACGAAAGCGCACCGTGGTGGTCTCGCAGGATGCGGAGCGCTCCAAGCAGGTGCTACGCAGCCGCAAGCGGCTGACCTCGGATGACGGCTTCCGTGCGGCCTACGCCACGCCGGAGCAAGGCCAGATCGGGCTGTACGCCAATCTGGCGAGGCTGGGCCCGGTGGCCTCCGACATCGCTCCCACCTGGCTCAGGCCATGGCTGCAGGACCTGGAGGCCGTCGGCGTGAACGCCCACAATGAGGACGCCAACTACTCCGTCGCCAAGCTGCGGGTCACCCCGCGCCGATAGGCAGAAGCCTGATGGCTGACTGGGAACCAGGGACTGGTGACCTGCGTCACACCGCTGTTGACCTGCGGCCCGCCTAGGCTGCCGCTGACAGAACGCCAGAAAGGACCCACCTCATGACCGAGCACAATCCCAACGGATACCCTTCCCCGCAGGCCACCGGTGAGACCGCCTTTCCCGCCGCGCCCGGGCAGATCGAGACCGCTCCCAAGAAGAAGTCCGGTGCCGGTCTCAAGGCCGGGATCGCCGGCCTGGCGGTGCTGGCGCTGGGCGCCGGTGGTCTGGCCATCGCCGACCCGATGAACATGTTCGGTGGGGACGACGCCGCCTCGTCGGCCATGATCCCGGGCGACGCCGTGGGCTATGCCGAGGTGAACTTCGACCCCGACATGTCGCAGAAGGCGGAGATGGTGCGGTTTGCCATGAAGTTCCCGTCGCTGAAGGAGAAGGTGAGCCTGACCGAGGGCGGCGACCTGAAGCAGGAACTGTGGACCTCCATGAGCAAGGACAGCAGCTGCCTCAAGGACGTCAACTACGACGCCGACATCAAGCCGTGGCTGGGCGACCACCTGGCCGTCGCCGTGCGTTCCGGGGCCAAGAACCCGATCATGGTGATCGAGGCCAAGGACGAGGCGAAGGCCCGGGCCGGCTTCGAGAAGCTGAACAAGTGCGAGACCGACGAGAAGAACAAGCTGAGCGGCCTGGCCTTCAGCGACGGCTACCTGGTGGCCGCCAAGACCCAGGCCGACGCCGACAAGGCCGTCGCCGACGCCAAGTCCGACCCGCTGGAGAAGAAGGCGGAGTTCACCGAGGACCTGAAGCAGCTGGGTGACACCGGCATGATGACCATGTGGGGCAACAAGGACGGCCTGGTCCAGCTGATGGAGTCCTCCGACGTCGCGGAGCAGATCAACAACTCCACCCCGGGCTCCACGGGTGCCCCGGACCCGATGAAGCAGATCCAGCAGGCCGACTTCCGTTCCGGTGCCGCCACGCTGCGCTTCACCGGCGGCAATCCCGAGTTCCGCACCGTGTCCAAGGCCAGCAAGGACCTGCCGAAGAGCAGCGCCAGCACCAAGGTGGGCGACCTGCCCGGTGAGACCACCGTCGCCCTCGGCATCGCCGACGGCGCCACCCTGGTGGACCAGAACTGGGACATGATCAAGAAGGCGATCGAGCAGGAGGGCGCCACCATCGCTGACGTGGAGCAGAAGACCCAACTGAAGCTCCCCGATGACCTGAAGACCCTGCTGGGCAAGGACCTGCGGGTCTCGGTGGGCAAGCTCGGCGACCCGGAGAAGATCGAGTCCCCGGCCGACGTTCCGGTCGCCGTCGCCATGGACACCGAGAAGGCCAAGGTGGAGGAGATCCTCACCCGGACCGGGCTGGGCAGCAATGGCATCCAGGTCAGCGGCAGCGACACCGCCCCGGTGCTGGCCATGAGCACCGACTGGGCCACCAAGGTGTCCCAGCCCAGCGGCAAGCTGGCCGACGACGCCGCCTACAAGACCGCCGTCGCCAATGCCGACAAGTCCCAGTCGGTGATCTACGTCAACATCGACGCGTTCAAGGACCTGATCACCAAGGACATGAACGACAAGGACAAGCAGAATGTCGAGCCGCTGCAGGCCGTCGGCATCTCCTCCAACAATGAGGACAACAACTACTCCGGCATGAGCCTGCGGGTCACTGCCAAGTAGTCCTCACCAGTTCGAGCCGCGTCGGGCGCTTCGGCCAGCAGTGGCCGGGGCGCCCGCGTCGTTGTCCCGGGTAGACTTGTCGGGCTGATGCCGTGGCATTGGCACCACCCGCCTTCTGCCAGAGAGTTGTACCCCATGGCCATTCCCTCCTTCGTCGACCGCGTGACGCTGTCCGTCATCGCCGGAAACGGCGGACACGGCTGCGCCTCGGTGCATCGTGAGAAGTTCAAGCCGCTGGGCGGTCCCGACGGCGGCAATGGTGGCGACGGCGGCTCCGTCGTGCTGAAGGTTGACCCGCAGGTCACCACGCTGGTGGAGTATCACCGCCAGTCCGTGCGCAAGGCCAGCAATGGCCAGCCCGGAATGGGGGACCACCGCAATGGCTCCCGCGGGGAGGACCTGGTGCTCAGCGTCCCGGAGGGCACCATCGTCACCGATGCCGAGACCGGCGAGACCTTGGCCGACCTCACCGGCGACAATGTGGAGGCCGTCGTGGCCGCCGGTGGCCGCGGCGGGTTGGGCAATGCCGCGCTGGCCAGCACCTCCCGCAAGGCGCCGGGCTTCGCCCTGCTGGGCGAGGACGGCGAAGAGCGCAAGATCATGCTGGAGCTCAAGGTGGTCGCCGACGTCGGCCTGGTGGGCTTCCCCAGCGCCGGCAAGAGCTCTCTGATCGCCGCGATCAGCCGGGCCCGGCCCAAGATCGCCGACTATCCCTTCACCACCCTGATCCCCAACCTGGGCGTCGTGGTGGCCGGCGACGTGACCTACACCGTTGCCGATGTGCCCGGCCTGATCGAGGGCGCCAGCATGGGCAAGGGCCTGGGCTTTGACTTCCTGCGCCACATCGAGCGTTGCCAGGCGATCGTGCACGTGGTGGACTGCGCCACCTTCGAGCCCGGCCGGGACCCACTGACCGACCTGGACGTGATCGAGGCCGAGCTGACCGCCCACGGTGGGCTGGAGGACCGGCCCCGGCTGGTCGCGTTGAACAAGGTGGACATCCCCGACGCCAGCGAGATCGCCGAGATGGTCAAGGCCGACGTCGAGGCCCGCGGCTACCGCACCTTCGTGATCTCCACCAAGTCCGGTGAGGGGCTGAACGGCCTGACCTTTGCGATGGCCCAGCTGGTGGAGGACCGTCGTGCCCAGATGCCGCCGCCCGCGCCGAAGAAGATCGTGATCCGGCCGCAGGCCGTCGCCGAGACCGACCCCTTCACCATCCGCAAGATGGGCGACGACATGGGCGGCTTCGTCTGGCGAGTGCGCGGTGACAAGCCGGAACGCTGGGTGCGGCAGACCGACTTCAACAACGCCGAGGCGGTCGGCTACCTGGCCGACCGGCTGAACCGGCTGGGCGTGGAGGACAAGCTGCTCGAGATCGGCGCGCGTCCCGGGGATGCCGTCGCGATCGGCGGCGGGGACAATCCCGTGGTCTTCGACTTTGCCCCGCAGATCGAGACCGGGGCCGAGCTGCTGTCTCGTCGCGGCGAGGACCAGCGGATGGACGCGCCCCGGCCCGCGGTGGCGCGACGTCGGGAGAAGGACGCCGAATACCAGGAGAAGCGCGGCGGGATGCACCGCGATGCCTGGCGCGCGGTCAACGCCGCCACCGACGGCTACTACGACGGCGGAGACTTCGACGCCGCCGACGTCGACGGCAATGGCTTCGAGCAGGACTATGCCGCGACGGGGGAGTCCCCGGCCGACGACGTCGAGGGCACCGACGGCGAGGCCCGCTGACCATGCGCAGCGCGCTTCGCCAGGCCAACCGGATCGTGGTCAAGGTCGGCTCGTCGTCGCTGACCACGGCCGAGGGTGGAATCGACCCGCAGCGGGTGCAGCGGCTGGTGGACGCCATCGTCGACGTGCGCGCCCACGGCACCCAGGTGGTGCTGATCAGCTCCGGCGCCATCGCGGCGGGGTTGGCGCCGTTGGGGCTGAAGCGGCGGCCGCGGGACCTGGCCACCCAGCAGGCCGCGGCCAGCGTCGGGCAGGGCCTGCTGATGCAGGAGTACACCGAGCGTTTCGGCACCCACGGCCTGCGGGTGGGCCAGCTGCTGCTCACCGTCGACGACCTCACCCGGCAGAACACCTACAAGAACGCGCTGCGCACCCTGGGCAAGCTGCTCACCCTGCAGGCGGTGCCGATCGTCAACGAGAACGACACCGTCGCCACTCATGAGATCCGCTTCGGTGACAATGACCGCCTCGGGGCCCTGGTGGCGCAGATGGTGCGGGCCGATGCGCTGGTGCTGTTGAGTGATGTCGACGGGCTCTACACCGCCCACCCGGATGACCCGGGCTCGGAGCGGATTGGGCAGGTGACCGACATTGCGATGCTGGAGGTGGACACCCACAAGGCCGGCACCGCGATTGGCTCCGGCGGGATGACCACCAAACTGCAGGCCGCCCAGATTGCCACCAGCGCGGGGATTCCCGTCGTGCTGGCCCGCGCAGACCAGGCCCTGCCCGCGATGACCGGGCAGGACGTCGGCACCCTGTTCGAGCCCAATGGCAAGCGTCGGCCGCGACGGCTGCTCTGGCTGGCGCACGCCACCAGCGCCCGTGGTCGGCTGCTGCTGGATGACGGCGCGGTGCGGGCCGTCACCCAACGCAAGGCCTCGTTGCTGGCGGCGGGGATCGCCGGCGTCGAGGGTGACTTCCTGGCGGGGGACCCGGTGGACCTGGTGGCCCCCACCGGCAAGGCGGTGGCGCGCGGCCTGGTGGGTTTCAGCTCCGAGGACCTGCCGGCCATGTTGGGCCGCAACTCGCACGAGCTGGCCGAACAGCTCGGTCAGGAGTACGAGCGCGAGGTGGTGCACCGCGACGTGCTGGTGGTCTTCCGCCGTCCCCGCTGAGTCCCCCGGTCTCCGAGCAGCACCCGGTCCCGGTCCCCGAATGGAACCCAACCACGGTCCCCGAGCTTGTCGAGGGGCGGGAGCGGGGGCCTCGACAGGCTCGCCCCGTCGTGGTCGGTCCCTGCCGGCGCGTCGCCGTTCAGGGAACGGGATGACGCGGCGCGGCTGATGGTCCGCCCTCTAGCATGGCCCGCATGAGCGCTTTCACCAGTCAGGCCGTCGACGCCCGCACCGCTGCCCGGGAGCTGGCGACGTTGCCGCGGGGTCGCAAGGATGCCGCGCTGCACGCCATGGCCGACGCTCTGGCCGCCGCCGAGGCCGAGGTGCTGGCCGCCAATCAGCTGGACGTCGCGGCCGCCAGGAAGAACGGTACGGCGCAGGCAATGATCGACCGGCTGAGCCTGGATCCGAAGCGGATCGCGGGGATGGTACAGGGCCTGCGGGACCTCGCGGCGCTGGCGGACCCGGTGGGCGACGTGCTGCGCGGTTTCACCACCGCCGCCGGGGTGCGTATCAGCCAGGTCCGGGTGCCCTTCGGCGTGGTCGGGATCATCTACGAGGCACGCCCCAATGTCACGGCCGACGCCGCCGGAATCTGCCTCAAGAGCGGCAATGCTGCGCTGCTGCGCGGCTCCTCGTCCGCGTTGAACTCCAACCGGGCCGTCGTCGTCGCCCTGCGCGCCGGCCTGCGGCAGCAGGGGCTCAATCCCGACGCGGTCAGCCTGGTGGAAGGCGGCCGGGAGGTGACGGGGGAGATGATGACCGCCCGGGGGCTGGTGGACGTGCTGATCCCGCGCGGTGGTGCCGGATTGATCGATGCCGTGGTCACCGGTTCCGCCGTTCCGGTGATCGAAACCGGCACCGGCAACTGCCACCTGTTCGTCGACGCCGCCGCGGACCAGCAGATGGCCCTGGACATCATGCTCAATGCCAAGACCCAGCGGCCCAGCGTCTGCAATGCCCTGGAGACCCTGCTGGTGCACGCCGACATCGCCGACGAGTTCCTGCCCAAGGCGATGACCGCGCTGACCGCGGCCGGGGTCACCGTGCACGGCGACGAGTCGATCCTCGGCCGGGATGACCGGATCGTCCCGGCCACCGAGACCGAGTATGACGCGGAATACCTCTCGCTGGACCTGGCCGCCAAGGTGGTCAGCGGCATGGACGAGGCCATCGAGCACATCCGGCAGCACACGTCGGGCCACTCCGAGACCATCGTGACCAATGACCTGGCCGTCGCCAACCGGTTCACCGCCGAGGTGGATGCCGCGGCGGTGCTGGTGAATGCCTCCAGCCGCTTCATCGACGGGGGTGAGTTCGGCTTCGGCGCGGAGATCGGCATTTCCACCCAGAAGCTGCACGCCCGCGGGCCAATGGCCTTGCCAGAGATGACCTCCACGAAATATGTCGTGGTCGGGAATGGCCAGATCCGGGGCTGATTCGGGTAGGCTGCGGCCATGTCTTTGGTGCTTCTTGAATCCGAAATCCCCAGCTGGGTCGCCGGTGTGGTCATGTTGCTGGCGCTGTTGGGTGCCCTCGCCTTCGTGATGAACATGGGCGCCGGCCGCCCGCACAGCTGACCCGCGACAGAATCGCAGTCCGCTCGATGAGTTCTGACCAAGCGCCCGACCAGGCGCTCGGCATCGTGCACCCCGAAACGAACGGCCGCCCGTGGCGACTGGGCGTGATGGGTGGCACCTTCGACCCGATCCACCATGGTCACCTGGTGGCCGCCAGCGAGGTCGCCGCCCGTTTTGGGCTGGACGAGGTGGTCTTCGTACCCACCGGCGTGCCGTGGCAGAAGGCCGGCCGCGACGTGTCCATGGCGGAGGACCGCTACCTAATGACGGTGGTGGCCACCGCCTCCAACCCTCGGTTCAGCGTCTCCCGCGTCGACATCGACCGGGAGGGCGACACCTACACCGTCGACACCCTGAAGGACCTGCGACGCAACCGCGGCGAGAACGTCGAGCTCTTCTTCATCACCGGCGCCGACGCCCTGGCCAAGATCCTCACCTGGCGTGGCGCCGAGGAATTGTTCGACCTGGCGCACTTCATTGGTGTCAGCCGTCCGGGCGTGCCGCTGGGGGAGAGCGACATCCAGCACCTGCCTGCGGACAAGGTGACCCTGCTGGAGGTGCCCGCCATGGCGATCTCCTCCACAGACTGCCGCAATCGCGTCGCCGAGGGCCTGCCGATCTGGTACCTGGTGCCCGACGGCATTGTGCAGTACATCACCAAGCGCGGGCTCTACGGCCACTCCGAGGCCAACCAGAACCGCGTCGACACCAGCCTGTCCGCCGACGAACTGGGGGAGCGGGCCGCCGCGGAGAATGCCCGGCTGAACGCCCTGGGTGCCAAGAAGCCCTCCGCCAAGCAAGCATCAGTGACGAACCAAGAGAAGGCTCCTGCGTGACCGCAACCGAGAATGCCCTGACCATCGCCAAGCTGGCCGCCCAGGCCGCCGCCGACAAGCTGGGCACCGACATCGTCGCCTTTGACGTCAGCGAGCACCTGGCCATCACCGACATCTTTCTGGTGGTCAGCGCCAGCAATGAGCGGCAGGTGGGAGCCGTCGTCGACGGGATCGAGGAGGAGCTCCTCAAGCACCAGATCAAGCCCACCCGCCGCGAGGGCGACCGGGAGAACCGCTGGGTGTTGCTGGACTACCTCGACGTCGTGGTGCATGCCCAACACACCGAGGAGCGCGAGCTGTACTCGCTGGAGCGGTTGTGGAAGGACTGCCCCAAACTGGAGCTCGACGTGAACTACGGCCGCCCCGAGTCCGCCTGAGCCCCCGTGAGCACCAGCATCCTGCACAGCACCGCACCAGCCACCCGGCTGGTGTTGTTGCGTCACGGGCAGACCGACTGGAACCTGGCCGGACGTTTCCAGGGGCAGCTCGACGTCGGGATGAACGATGTCGGTATGGCCCAGGCCCGCGCGGCCGCGCCGCACATTGCGTCGTTGCGTCCCGACGTCCTGGTGTCCTCCGATCTGTCCCGGGCCTTCGAGACCGCCCGGGCCGTGTCCGAGGTGACCGGGCTGGAGATCATCCCCGAACCCCGGGTGCAGGAGATCAATGTCGGTTCCTGGGGTGGGCTGACCGGGGCCGAGATGGCCGAACGAGACCCGCACTTTGCCGACGCGCTGCTCAGCGGACGCGATTTTCGTCGTTCTCCGGAGGGGGAGACCGCCGACGAGGTGGGTACCCGGATGCGGTTGGCCCTGACGGACCTGGCCGGTCAGCACGTGGGCAGGACCGTCGTGGTGGTCAGCCACGGCCTGGCCATCCGGATGGCCTGCGGCTACCTGCTGGGCTGGGAGTTCGCGCACACCTGGCAGCTGGGGCCGATGGGTAACTGCGGTTGGTCGGTGCTGGTGCGGACCGCGGACCGGCCCTGGCGGCTGGAGTGCTACAACCGGATCGCCCCCGCATGACGGTGGGCTGACCTGACCCCACGGTGGGTTGAGGCTTTCGAAGCCCCGGTGTCGGGTTACCCGATTTGCACTGCGGCCACCGCCTGTGTAATGTTCTCTGAGTCGCAAAGAGCGGGAATTGCTCGGCGGGACACCCATAATCTGGGGCTATGGCGCAGTTGGTAGCGCGCTTCCATGGCATGGAAGAGGCCAGGGGTTCGAATCCCCTTAGCTCCACCAATCTGTCTTCCTTCGGAAGACCGTCTTGTGACTGTCACCTCCCTCGGAGGTGGCAGTTCTGTTATGTGTACACAGGGGCCGGATCACGATGGCCGAGTCTGTCGAGGCCCCGCCTGTACCGAGGCGAGAGCGTAACCGATATATCGCCAGCTATATTGGGGTCATGTCGGACCTTCGGACGAAGCGGCTGCAGGCGGGGCTCACCCAGGCTGAACTCGCGCAACGCAGCGGCGTGCCACAGCCGAACATCGCGGCCTATGAGCGGGGCCGACGACGGCCGTCGCCCGCCACCATCGAGCGTCTTGAGGCCGCCCTTCGACCCTCCGCACAAGCGCTTGTCGCGCTGCATCGCGACGAGATTCGCGGTGTCCTGAGCCGACATCGGATGACCAATCCGAGGATCTTCGGCTCCGTCGCTCGGCAGCAGGACACTGCCGGGAGCGACATCGACCTGCTGGTGGATGCCGAAACCGGTGTGGACCTGCTGGACATCATTGATGCCGCGGACGAGCTGGAAGCCCTGCTGGGCAGGGGAGTGGACATTGTCACCTCTCGATCGCTCCGTGGCGCCCACGAGATCGCGCGGACCGCGGTGGCATTGTGAACGGCTCCCTTCCCGCCGAAACGCGTCGCAGACTGGAGGACGTCGCCCGGCTATGCCAACGCGCAGAGCTGTTGGCCGCCCGGGGCCGCGAATGGTACGACAGCGACCCAGAGTTGGCGGCACCCCAGCTGGCGGCAGATTCTCTGGTGCTCAAGTTGGGGGAGGCGGTTCGGCGGCTCCCCGAGCACTTCCTTCGGGAGCGCGCGGCGCAGCCCACCTGGCGCCGGGCGGTGGGGATGCGCAACCGGATTGCCCACGAGTACGACGCCATTGACTACGAGATCGTCTGGCAGGTGGTCTCGGTGCACGCTGCCGATCTGCGTCGGGATGTCGAGTCCATTCTGACGGGCGACGAGGGCGAGCCCCCGCCACAGGTCGACTTGCATCCGGAGTGACAGCGGAGTAGTTTCTCCGGGGTCGCGAACGCGATGCGGGGCTATGGCGCAGTTGGTAGCGCGCTTCCATGGCATGGAAGAGGCCAGGGGTTCGAATCCCCTTAGCTCCACGTAAGATGAGTAAATCGAAACTTGCCCCGCCTGATGGCGGGGCCGTTTCGTTTCTGCGGTGACTTGCGCCGGGGCGTCGATGTTGGTGTGGGCGAGGATGCTGGCGGTGGTCTTGTCGGGTGTGTAGGTGGCGTTCTCTTCGTCGTCGATGGTGATGCCGGGAACAGGGCGCGGTTGAGGATGCGTCGTTCGGCTGGTTCGCACTTGTTGTAGAGGTCGTCACATCCAACGACGCAAACACGACTCACCGATCCCCAGAGCACGGGCGACCCTGGCGACCGGTTCACCTTGGGCGACCAACTCAACAGCTCGACGCCGGAACTCCAGCGGCTTCGCAACAGGCATCACGGACTCCTTCCCTGAGGCCATCGCACCGCAGAATCGGTGTCCGGAAAAGCGGGTCAGGCTCCGCGGATCACGTCACGTGCTCTGCACACTCGGCGGCCTGTCCGATTCAGCTTCCTATCCGCACCGTCCCGTGTCGCCGAGCGCTCCCAGAGTCGATTTCGCACTGAGTGCGGTGCAAGACGGACTCTGGGGCGCAGATTGGCACCCGACGGGCTCGGGCGCACTTCCCAGCGTCCATGTCGCCCTGGGTACAAGACGCCGCCACAAGGGCGCACCAGGGTTGCCGTCGCCCCGGCGAGCTTAGACTGGTGGCATGTCGGTTCCAGCGTTCATCGAGGGCCTGACCGAGGGGCTTCGCGGCAGGGGCTACACCCCGCAGGCCCGCTCGGGATCGTTCTTCGCGTTCTCCTGACCGGTCGACGAAGGCATCACCGCCTGGCTGCACCTCAGCATCAATCGAGCCGGGAACATCCTTCCGACCGTCGGCGTGCGCTTCGACGCTGTGCAGGAGATCTATGTTCCCGTCGCAGGCGGAGGCGAACAATCCGCAACGGACCACGCTCTGCCAGCCCCTGTCGGGCCTGTTGTGGCCAGCGGAGGGGTATCAGTCATGGCGTCTCGGGCAGGGTGACGACGAGGCCGTGCGACAGCGGCTGCTCCGCGACATCGATCGAGCGTGTGAGCCCTGGATCGCGCGGCGCCAGTCGCTCAACGCTGTGCTGGAGGGCTTGGACGAGAATGAGTCCGACGTGTGGTCGGCGGGATATCTGCGGCCCATCGTCCTGCACTTGTTGGGTCGTGACGCGGAGGCCGTCGCCGCCCTGGATGCGCGGATGTCTGCCATCGCTCAGGAGCCGGACCAGCCCGTGGCACGCACGTTCCGGGCTTTCGCCCGCCAGTACCGAGCCGAACTCGCCTCTCCATCCGAAGAGACGCCCGCCTGACAGCCGATGTGGCGACCGCGCCAGCGCGTCAGCCGAGCGGGCCCAGGCGCTCCAGGGCATCGACGGTGCGGGCCACGCCGTCCTCCCGTCGGATCTGTCCTCCCCACCCGGGCAGCCCTGGCCGCGGAGGCGTCGGCATGCGCCTCGGACCTGAGGGCGTCGATCAATCCCGCCAACAGGCTGGCCGTGAGCGCTCACCGACCTAGGCGCGACTGTCCACGTGGAGCAGGCCGCTCCGTGGGATAGTCGTCCGATCGTGGCCACGTGGTGGTCGACGGGGCGACGAAGCGCGCCCCGGTCACCCGGACGCTCTGCGAACCCCACGAAGGCGACTTCAACGGCCCCGGACGTCGAACTCAGGGCGGAAGAGCCAAATGGCCAGGCCGCCGGTGACCAGGAGGATGATGGGGCCGAACATGGCGAAGAGGAAGGATTCGGCACGGCTCTGGTCACGGCCCACCGCCCCCAGCCATGGTTCGGACAGGACCTGCTGCGTCTGGCCGACGTGCAGGGCGCGACGTTCGTGCTCCTTGAGACAGAGCCGGTAGGAGCCTTGCCCGGCGTCCGGCTCGGTCCACCGGACGTGAACGTCGTAGCTCTTCTGGCGCTTGTCTGCGTCACAGAAATCGGTGAACCACGGAGCGGGAGTGACGGCAGAGATCTGAGCCGGGTGCACCGTGGCCCGGCCCGTGGCATTCGCCAGTGTGAGTGCTAGATGGTGCCGCAGCGTGAAGGCGAGGACGAGCACAGCCAGCAGGATGATCCACGTGGCGAGGTTCAGCCGCTTCGGGCGCCGGGACGCCGTGCCTGAGGACATTGGATTCACTCGAGACAGGCTAACGCCGTGGGCACGTCGACGAATGTCATCGCCGATGGGGGGGCCAGCGAGCGCGCTCAACTCCGGAGTTGGAGCTGGGAGCGAAATCGCTTGGCTGTTGCTTGTCGGGCGTCGATGCTGGTGGCATGAGCATTGAGAATTTTGAGGCCGAGGACTTTGCCGACGATCAGCTGGACCGGGACCTGGATGGGGTGGAGGACCAGCAGAGCCTGGAGGAGGCGGCCGACGCCAACCGGCCCTACACCGAGGTGACTGCGCAGGACCTGGGCAGCCAGGACATGGTGGATGACGGGGCGGACCCGGCGGCCGCCTCGGTGAGCGACGATGAGCAGGTGGCCCACCGGGCTGCCGGCGTCGTGCCGATCGACGAGTCGATCACCGTCGACGACCAGACCACCTCGGAGAGCATCGAGGACCGGATCCAGCAGGAGGTGCCGGACCCGGCCAGCGACATCGTGCCGCCGGATGCCGGACGTCGCTACTGAGCGGAAGGGCCTTGACGCAAGGATCAGCGGCGCTGCTTGGCGCTGCGCATCATGAGCAGGCCGACGATCAGGACCAGGCCCCCGAGGAACATGGCGGCGCAGGCCACCAGGAAGACCGCCCCGGAGGCGGCGAAGTCCGACGCCGACACCGGCTGCCCGATGTAGCCCCGGACGTTCCGGGGTCCGTCGCACCTCACGAAGTACCGGCCGGGTTCAGTTGCCGTGAAGCTGCCCACCGCGTGGGCCCGCTGGCCCTGCAGCCTGAGGCTCACCCCCGAGGCGGTGAAGGGCACCTGGCCGCCGGGGCCCCGAACCTCGCACTCGGCATCGACCTCGAAGGAGCTCCAGACCGTTCGCCTGTCACCGGCATTCAGCTGGATGCTGCCACTGCCCGAGACCAGCACCACCTTGTCCTGCTGGATGTGGGTGAACACCCCCTTGAACTGCGCAATGGCCAACGGCATGAGGACCAGGCCAAGGGCCAGCAGGCAGGCCCCGACGATGGAGACCTTCCGGCCCCGTGCGTGCCGCGCGGGATTGGTCACCTGGGGGAAGTCGGGCTCGAATCCCGGTTGGCCCCAGCCCGGCGCGGTCTGCGGGTGCCCCGGCTGGACCCATTGGGACCCACTGTGTGGGGCCCCCGGCTGGGGGTATCCCGACTGCGGGTAGCCACCTTGGGGCGGGTAGCCACCGCTACCGGACGACGGCTGCTGTGGGTAGCCGGCGGTGGCGGGCTGCTGCGGGTACTGGGGGTAGGGCGGCTGGGACACGTCGGCTCCTTCGGGGTCGGCTGTGGCCAGCCTAGGAAGCCCCGGGTTCAGCTCCGACGACGAGGTTGCGTCAGGAGACCTGACTCAGATGCTTCTTGCGCAGCCCGTGGGTGAGCAGGAAGATCCCCGCGATCAACGCGAGGATGCCGGCGAGCAGGCCACCGACGAAGCCGAAGACGGTGCTGCTGCCGGTGTACTTGCCGACGAATCCGCGGAAGTCGGGATCGTCGCAGCTCACCCGGTAGGTGCCGTCCTGGGGGGCCTGGAAGGACGCCACCCCCTGGTACTCCCGGTTGCCGGAGCTGACCGTGACGCTGGAGTCGGCCGCCTCCACGGGACCCTCAGGTCCCTCCACCTCGCAGATGGTGTGCACCGGGCCCCGGCTCCAGATGGTGCGCTTCTCTCCGGCCTGGAGGGTCACGGTGGCCTGGCCGGCCTTGATCGGCGTCTGGTTCTCGCCCACCGCACCGACGCCGCGAACCAACAGGCCGACGCTGGCGACGATGGCCAGCAGGGCAGCCAGGATCAGCAGGCCGCCCAGAACGGTCATGATGTGCCCACGACGGTGGGCGGCTGGATCCGGCTGGGAGCCGAAGGTGCTGTTCGACGGGCCCCAGGACGGGGCCTCCGGCTCGGGTTCGGGCGCGGGCTGGAGCCTCGGAGCCCCGCCGCCGTCGCCCGGATAGCTGTAGGGGCCGTGGGCGGGCGGGTACTGCCCCGGGGGAAAAGACCGTGGCTGACCAGGCTGGGTCGGTTGGCCATCAGCGGGTGCCTGGCCGGGTTGGGAAGGCGCGGTGGTGGGGTCCCGCTGCACGGCCCAGGGGTCCGGGCTGTTGCCGTCGGGCCGGGGTCGTCCACCGGGGCTGGGCGGCTGGGTCATCTGCTGCTCCTGGGGCTGGCGGGCGGGGGCTGGCCGTCAGCCTAGAGGGGCGTGGGCTCAGCCACCCCGCGGCTTCAGGGGGCGATCAGCTGCAGACCCAGCTCCGTGGCCATCTCCTGGGCGATGTCGGCCAGGTTGTCCACCCGGACCGTCGCGCCACGCAGGCCGTCGAGCCCGCGCAGTCCGGACAGGTCGCCACCCTGCAGCACCACGCGGTCGCAGCTGGCGTGGCTGAAGGTGGCCTCCCGCAGCACACAGTCGGTGAAGCCGACCTCGGTGAGCCGGGCATTGGTGAAGTCGGCCCCGGTCAGGTCACAGTCGACGAATTCCACCCGGGTCAGGTTGGCGAAGCGGAAGTTGGCCATCCCCAGCAGGCAGTCGAGATGCGCGACGTCGGCCAGGGTGCAGCCGGACAGGGTCAGCCCCACCAACCGGCAACGCTGCCAACGGATCCGTTTCAGGCCGGACTCGACGAAGGCGGCATTGGCCCCGTCGACGCCCTCCAGCCGGATGTCCACCCAGGTGGTGCGGTACCAGTCCGAATCGGCCAGGGAGCCGCCGCCGATCTCCAGGCTGACCAGCTCGACGAACTCACTGGAGTGCGCCGCGAGGGCCACCGACCCCACCCGCAGATCGGTCACCAGCTCATCGGAACCGGCCCGGCCGGAACCCACCTCCGCGACGTCGGCCAGCGTGACGTGGCGCGCGGACAGGCGCGGGGCGGTGGCGGGCCGGGGGAGTGATTGCATGGCCGTCACCCTAGCCGCGCCGGACGGCCGGCCGGGTCGCTGTCCACCGTCGGGTTAACCGGTGCGGGAGGATCAGGGTTAAACTGTCCTGCCGGACTCTCGGCACCCCATCTGTGAAAGGGCAAGTACGTGGTTTCGACCAACGATCTGAAGAATGGCATGGTCCTGGACCTGGACGGCCAGCTGTGGCAGGTGCAGTGGTTCCAGCACCACAAGCCGGGCAAGGGCAACACCGTCGTGCGCAGCAAGCTGAAGCACGTGCTGACCGGCAAGGTGGTGGACAAGACCTTCAACTCCGACACCAAGGTGGACACCGCCACCGTCGATCGTCGGGACATGCAGTACCTGTACCACGACGGCGACGGCTTCGTCTTCATGGACACCGAGAGCTACGACCAGATCACCATCCAGGAGGAGACCGTCGGCGACGCCAAGGACTACCTCCTGCCGGAGGCAGTGGCCACGGTTGCGATGCACGAGGGCAACCCGCTCTTCCTCGAGATGCCCGCTTCCGTCGAGCTGGAGATCACCTACACCGAGCCGGGCCTGCAGGGCGACCGCTCCACCGGTGGCACCAAGCCCGCCACCCTGGAGACCGGAAAGCAGATCCAGGTGCCGCTGTTCATCACCACCGGTGAGAAGGTCAAGGTGGACACCCGCACCGGCGAGTACCTCTCCCGCGTCAGCAACTGATGAGCGACGACGAGATCGTCGGGACGCCCGTGCCCGGGCGTCCCGACCTCCTCAAGATTTCCGCCGAGCCGGTGCCGGTGGTGCCCAATCCGCACCACAGCACCCGCACCAAGGCGCGCAAGAAGGCCCTGGACATCCTGTTCGAGGCCGAGCTGCGGGACCGTGACCTGGTCACCACCCTGGACGAGTACATCGCCCACGGCGGGCCGCCGGTGCGGGCCTTCACCGAACAGATCATCCGCGGGATCGACGAGCACATGGGTGCCATTGACCAGCGGATCGCGGAGTGCTGCTCCGCAGACTGGACGATGGAGCGGATGCCCCGGGTGGATCGCAACCTGGCCCGGATCGCCGTCTGGGAGATCGACTACTCCGAGACCGCCGACGAGGCGGTGATCGCTGAGGCCGTGGCCCTGGCCACCGAGTTCTCCACCGAGGACTCCGCCGCCTTCGTCAACGGCCTGCTGGCCAAGGCGATGCACACCAAGCAGAAGCCCGAGGCCTGAGTCGAGCTTGGCTCTCCTGCGTTCCCCGAGCTTGTCGAGGGGCGGCCGCCGTGGATCACCACGGCGGCCGAGCTGTCTCCCGGCCGCTGGGCTGTTCCCGGTGGCCGAGCCTGTCGAGACCTCAGCGCGGCTCGACGGCCACCTTCACCCCCAGCTGGTCCGCGACGGCCTGCACCGCCCGGTCCACCTCGGTGAGTGGAAAGGCGTGGGTGACGATGCGGTCCGCGTCGATTGCCCCCGAGGCCAGCACCTGCACCGCCCGGTGGACATCGCTGCGTCGGGCATTGGACCCGCCGGTCACCTGCAATTCCTTGTAGTGCACCAGATTGGGGTCCATCTCCACCGTGCTGCCCTTGGGGAAGCCGGCGAAATAGTTCACCCGGCCACCCACCCCGGCCAGTTCCAGCGCCTGGTTGGCCAGGGGCAGCGCCCCGATGGCCACGATCACCACGTCGGCCCCCTGGCCGTCGGTGACCTCCCGGACCACTGCTGCGAGGTCCTGCGAGGCCGGGTCCACGGTCAGGGTCGCCCCCAGCGTCAGGGCCAGCTCGCGGCGCGGGGCCGAGCGGTTGGTGACGATGACCTGGCTGGCCCCCTGGGCCTTGGCGAGCTGGGTGTGCAGCAGGCCGATCGGCCCGGCGCCCAGCACCACGACGGTGTCCCCGGGACGGGTGTTGAACTGGGAGGCGCCGTTCAGCACGCAGCTCAGCGGCTCGGCCAGGCACAGGGTGCGGGCCGGCATCTCGGGGGTGAGTACGACATTGCCGTTGGCCACCGCCCGGGCCGGTACCAGCAGGTATTCGGCCAGGCCGCCGTCGATGGCATAGCCGATCAGCTCCAGGTTGTGGCAGAAGTGCTCCCGGCCGGCGAGGCAGGCGGGGCAGTGGTTGCAGCTGACAACGATGGACACGGTGGCCTGAGCCCCGGCCGGAAGGCCGTCGACACCATCCCCGACGGACTCCACCCGGCCGGCGATCTCGTGCCCCAGCACCACCCCCGGACGCACCCCGGCGGTCTTGGCACCGCTGATCAGGCGCAGGTCCGTGCCGCACAAGGTGCTGGCCTCCACCCGGAGCAGAACCTCACCGGGGCCCGGGACCGGCACCGGGCGTCGGGTGAGCTGGAAGTCATGGGGTGCGTTCAGGACCGCGGCGTGCATCTCCATGCCCCTGACTCTAGCCACTGGCACCCCCACGAACTAGGGTGAATTTCACATGGCTCGTGTGATTTCAGCTCCTCGGGTCAGAACCGCACCGGAACTTCCGAGCAACCAGGAGAACGCAATGACGCGTCTTGTGAACAATCCCGACGACTTCCCGGCCGAGGCCGTGGCCGGCTTTGCCGATGCCTTCAGCCAGTACGTCAAGCCGGTCTTCGGCGGCGTGGTCCGCTCCACCCGGACCCCGCAGGGCAAGGTGGCGCTGGTGGTGGGCGGCGGCTCCGGCCACTATCCGGCCTTCGCCGGCTGGGTGGGCCCCGGCTTCGCCGACGGTGCCGTGTGCGGCAACATCTTCAGTTCCCCGTCGGGGGCCCAGGCCTACAGCGTCTGCAAGGCGGCCGAGCGCGGCGCCGGGGTGCTGATCGGCTTCGGCAACTATGCCGGCGACGTGCTGCACTTCGGGCAGGCCGTCGAGCGGCTCAAGGCCGACGGGATCGAGGCCCGCACCCTGCTGGTCACCGACGACATTGCCTCCGCCGGGCCGCAGGAGCACCTGAAACGACGGGGGATTGCCGGCGATCTGCCCACCTTCAAGATCACCGGCGCCGCCTGCGAGGCCGGGCTGGACATCGACGAGGTGGAGCGGGTCTTCACCAAGGCCAATGAGGCCACCTGTTCCTATGGCGTCGCCTTCGCCGGCTGCACCCTTCCCGGGGCCGATCACCCCCTGTTCACGGTCCCCGACGGCCGGATGGGGATCGGCCTGGGCATCCACGGTGAGGCCGGTGTGGACGAGGCGGACCTGGGCAGCGCCGACGAGGTGGCCAAGCTGCTGGTGGACGGTCTGCTCGCGGACCATCCGGTGACCGAGGGAGACCGGGTGGTCGCCATCCTGAACGGCCTGGGTGCCAGCAAGTACGAGGAGATGTTCGTGGTCTGGCACGGGGTGCAGCGCTACCTGCGCGACGCCGGGCTGGACATCGCCCAGGCCGAGGTGGGGGAGTTCGTCACCAGCCTGGACATGGCCGGCATCAGCCTCACCCTGGTCTTCCTGGACGAGGAGCTGGAGAGGTTCTGGTTTGCGGCCTGCGACACCCCGGCCTACCGTCGCGGCTCGGTGGGCGACGTGGAGCGCGACGACACCCAGCTGCCGCAGAGCGCCCTGAAGGCCACCGTCGAGGCCCCGGGCAGCGCGGAGTCCCAGGCCCTGGCCGCCGTCGTGACCGAGGCCCTGGACGGGATCGCCGCGCTGCTGGCCGGCAAGGAGACCGAGCTGGGTGACCTGGATGCGGTGGCCGGGGACGGCGACCACGGGATCGGGATGCACAAGGGCTCGGCCGCCGCGGCGGCCACCGCCCGGGAACTGCTGGCCCAGCAGGCCGGCGCCCAGACCCTGCTGGCCGGCGCCGGCCAGGCCTGGTCGGATGCGGCGGGCGGCACCTCGGGCGCCCTCTGGGGTGCGCTGCTGACGGCCGTCGGTGGCGTGCTGGGGGACCAGAACGGCGCCGACGAGAGCGCGGTGGGGGCGGCGCTGGCGGCCGGCCTGGACGCCGTGGTGCGGCTGGGTGGGGCCAGCGTCGGGGACAAGACCATGGTGGACGCCCTGGCGCCCGCCGTCGACGCCCACCGGGCCGCCGCCGACCCGGCGCAGGCCCGGGCCGATGCCGTCCAGGCTGCTCGACGGGGTGCGGAATCCACAAAGGACCTGGTGGCCAGGCTGGGCCGTGCCCGGCCCCTGGGTGAGCGCTCGCTGGGCACCCCCGACCCGGGGGCGACCAGCCTGGTGATGGTGCTGGAGGAACTGGCGTCGCGATTCTGACCGCTGGCTGACCAGCCGTGCCGGGCCCGGGGGAGGATCCCCGGGCCCGGCCGTTCAGTGAACCACGAGCCGGGCACACTGACCGCATGAGACGCCCGATGATGCTTGCCGCCACGGCACTGCTGATCACCCTGAGCGCCTGCTCCGGAGACGACGGCCAGACCCACGCCCAGCCTGCCGGCGGTCCGGCCAGCACCGCCCCCGCCGCTACTGCCACCGCCTCGGCCGGTGAGCCCTCGGGGACGGCCTCGGCCGTCCCGGTGGCCACGCCCGCCTCGCCCGCCACTACGGGTGCGACGTCCGGTGACGCCGGCGCCCAAACCGGCCAGACCACCACGCCCGTCCTAACCACCAAGCCCAGCCGGAGCGCCCAGGCCACGGGCCCGGCCACGGCGACGCCCACCGGCACGCCGGCCGCAGCCGGCGGGGCGGGGGCCTCCGGTGGCACGTTGTACTACATCTCCGTGGGCGACGGCGGCCCCCTGGGCTGCGGTGACACCGCCGTCGGGGCGGTGGACCTGCCACGCAGCCAGACGCCGGTGCGGGACGCGATGACCAAACTCTTGGCCAACCATTCGCCGCGCCTGGGCAGCTCCGGTCTGGAGAATCCGATCGGCCGCTCCTCCCTGCGCTATGTCGACGGCCGCTATGACCGTGCCACCGGGGTGGTGAGCGTGTGGTTGGAGGGCACGCTGAAACAGTCCGGCACCTGCGACGACCCCCGGCTGGAGGCCCAGCTGGAGATGACCGCCACGAGCGCCGCGGGCGCCAAGACGGCCCGGGTCTTCGTCAACGGCAAGACCCTGGAGAGCTACTTCGACATGTCCGGCTGAGCCCGGGGACGTTCAGCGCTGGCTGGCTTCGCGGGCCCGGTCCAGCACCACCGTCGAGACCTGCTCGCCCACCAGCTCGGTGTCCCAGTGGCTGCCGTCGGGGCGGGCCAGCCGGCCCGGGCTGACCAGGTCTCCGCACAGCGCCGAGCCATAGGCCGGGCCGGGTGTGGCGGGTTGGGGGCAGGCGACGTCGTCCAGGCTGATCACCCGTAGCCGGGGGTTGCCCTGGGCGCGCTGACGGACCAGCTCATTCCAGTGCTGGCGGTAGTCGTCCCGGGTCACCATCCGCTGCAGGAAGGGGTGACAGTTGCCGGGAGAGCAGCGGGTGAGCAGGCCGCGGCCCGGCGGCTCGGTCTGCACCACCACCAGGGTTGCGCCCTGCTCGGTGAGCCGGGCGACGGCCCGGTCGAAGTCGGCCAGCTGGGCGGACCAGAAGGTCACCGACGGCGGTGACAGCAGGTCATTGCCCTGGTAGCGGTCCGCGATCTCATACCGGGACCACCAGACCACCGTCGCGGGCCGGAAGGAGGTCAGGCCCAGACCTTGACGCTCGATCACCTCGGGGCAACGTTCCCCCTCCCGGTCATCGTCGGCGATCCGCTGCTGCACACCCAGTGGCGAGCAGCCGCCGGCGGTGGCGCTGCCCACCTCCAGACCGCGCGCCTCGCCCACCCGGGATAGCACCGGCAGCAGTCGCTGGGGCACCGAGTCACCGACGAACATGATCCGGTTGTGGCGCACCGGCGGCTCGGGCAGCACCGCGCGGGCCAAGGGGGTCAGGATGGTGCCGCCCAGGGGAGCCATGAACAGGCTGATCACCAGCATGGCCACACCCGCCGATGCGAGGGTCCGACGGGCGGTGAACCACGGGGACCACCGGCCCACCAGGATCGGCTGCTCCACCAGGTGATAACTGAGGGCGGCGACCCCCACCGTGGCCAGCACCACCAGCACGGCGTGCCCCGGCCGGAAACGGGCGTGCGCGTCCAGCCAGGTGGCCAGCGGCCAGTGCCACAGATAGATGCCGTAGGAGATCCGGCCCAGGTAGGCCACCGGCCCCCAGGACAGGGCTCGGGAGACCAGCCAGCCGGCATCCCGGGTGCAGGCCAGCAGCAGGCCGGCCGTGGCCAGGCTGAACAGCAGAGCCCCGCCGCGGAAGTACCAGGTCGAGGGGCCGGCCAGCCAGCCGAAGAGGCCCACCATCACGGCCAGCGACGCCCAGCCGATGGGGCGGGCCCGCTCCCGGACCCAGTCCTCGACCCCCGGGCGGGTGACCAGCATCGCCAGCACCGCCCCCAGCAGCGGCTCGAAGGCCTTGGAGTCGGTGCCCATGTAGGCCCGGTCCGGGCTGTCCGCCAGCGCGTGCCACAGGGCCAGCAGCAGGGCCGAGGCCACCAGCAACGTGGCGCACACCCCCGTCCCGGTGGCGATGAAGTGTCGCCGTCGCTCCGCGGGCGGCACCCGGGTGGCGTGGCGCTGACCGACCCACCGTCGGCTGAGCAGGGTGGTGACCACCAGAATCAGGGGCCACAGCAGGTAGAACTGTTCCTCCACCGCCAGGGACCACATGTGCAGCAGGGGAGACTGGGTGCCGTCGGCGTTGAAGTAGCTGCCCGCCCGCATGAAGTGCCAGTTGGCCAGGTAGACCACGGTGGTGAAGATGTCGGCGCCCAGGACGGGTTGCCGGTAGGTGGGGGCCCAGAACCAGGCCCACACCGCCACGGTGAGCAACACCAGCATGGCCGCGGGCATCAGGCGGCGGAGCCGGCGGGTCCAGAACCGAACCAGATCAATCCGCCCGTGCTCCTGGATCTCGCGCACCAGTCCGGTGGTGATCAGGTAGCCGGACAGCACGAAGAAGATGTCCACCCCGATGAAGCCCGCGCTCAGCCCCGGCACCGCCACGTGGAAGAGCACCACCAGGAAGACCGCCACGGTGCGCAGCCCGTCCAGAGCGTCCAGACGCCGTGCGGGCGCTGCGGAAACCTGCCGGGCGGGCTGGATGGAGCGGGTCATGCAGGAAACTCCCAAGCGGTTGACGACGGCAGGTCCGGTGAATTCTAGAAGATCCGCCCAACCAGGTGGGCCGGTGGGAGGCAACCCTGCAAGCGTTGCACATGACGGCGTGCTGGCGTGTTCCTCGCCGCGTGGAAGGGGTCTGGCGGGGGGGGGGGGGGGGGGGGGAGGGGGGCCCACTGACCTCGAAGGGTGGGGCCCGGAGGAGGAC
>NZ_JBCDMW010000008.1:0-94818 GCF_038433155.1 Luteococcus sp. H101 | reverse complement strand
CCCCCCCCCCCCCACCCCCCCCCCCCCCCCCCCCCCCCCCCCCCCCCCCCCCCCCCCCCCCCCCCCCCCCCCCCCCCCCCCCCCCCCCCCCCTCCGGTTGATCCGCTGCATTCGCAGGGTGGGATCCGGCGGAGGACTCCGGGCCGTGGTGTCGGTCCACAGATCACGGGGATTGGCGCGTTGGCATCGCAGGGCTGATAGGGTTCCCGACGATCAACTCACCCGCAAGGCCTTGCCCGGCTCGGGCAGGGGAGGATGGCCATGACCTCGTCCCAGTTCGCCTCACAATCGTCAGTTCCCGCGATTCTGGTCCTGGAGGATGGCCGCTTTTTCCGCGGCGAATCCTTCGGAGCAAGAGGAACCACGTTCGGAGAGGCAGTCTTCTCCACCGGCATGAGTGGTTACCAGGAGACCCTGACCGATCCCAGCTATCACCGCCAGGTGGTGGTGGCCACGGCCCCACACATCGGCAACACCGGCTGGAATGACGAGGACGACGAGTCCCAGCGGATCTGGGTGGCCGGCTATGTGGTGCGCGACCCCGCCCGGGTTGCCTCCAACTGGCGCAGCCGCCGCAGCCTGGACGAGGAGCTGAACCGTCAGCAGATCGTCGGGATCAGCCAGATCGACACCCGCGCCCTCACCCGGCACCTGCGCGAACGCGGCGCCATGCGGGTCGCGATCAGCACCGAGACGCTGGACCCCGAGGCGCTGCGGCAGCAGGTGCTGGCCCAGCCCGAGATGACCGGGATGAACCTGGTGGACGACGTCACCACCACCGAGCCGGTGGTGATCCCGGCCGAGGGGGAGAAGAGGTTCACCGTCGCCGCCCTGGACCTGGGGATCAAGTCGAACACCCCGCGCCGGATGGCGGCCCGCGGGATCGAGGTGCACGTGCTGCCCGCCGGCACCACCATGCAGCAGATCGACGAGCTGAAGCCCGATGGCGTCTTCTTCTCCAACGGCCCCGGCGACCCGTCCACCGCCGAGCACGCCACCGCGCTGCTGCGCGAGGTGCTGGCCGCCCGCTACCCCTACTTCGGGATCTGCTTCGGCAACCAGATCTTCGGCCGGGCGCTGGGCTTTGGCACCTACAAGCTGAAGTACGGCCACCGCGGGATCAACCAGCCGGTGATCGACCGCACCACCGGCAAGGTGGAGATCACCGCCCACAACCACGGCTTCGCCGTCGATGTCCCCACCGACCGGCCCACCGACACCGAATACGGTCAGGTGACCGTCAGCCACCTGTGCCTGAATGACGACGTGGTGGAGGGCCTGGAGCTGCGTCGCGACGACCAGCTGGTGGGCTTCAGCGTGCAGTACCACCCCGAGGCGGCGGCCGGCCCGCACGACGCCGACTACTTGTTCGACCGCTTCGTCGAGATCATGGGCGGCAAGACCCAGGAAGGCACCAACTGATGCCCAAGCGCACCGACATCAACTCCATCCTGGTGATCGGCTCCGGCCCGATCGTGATTGGGCAGGCCGCCGAGTTCGACTACTCCGGCACCCAGGCCTGCCGGGTGCTGCGGGACGAGGGCTACCGGGTGATCCTGGTGAACTCCAACCCGGCCACCATCATGACCGACCCGGAGTTCGCCGACGCCACCTACGTCGAGCCGATCACCCCCGCCTTCGTGGAGAAGGTGATCGCCAAGGAGCGCCCCGACGCGATCCTGCCCACCCTGGGGGGCCAGACGGCGCTCAATGCCGCGGTCGCGCTGCACGAGAACGGGGTGCTGGCCAAGTACGGCGTCGAGATGATCGGCGCCAACTTCGACGCCATCCAGCGCGGCGAGGACCGGCAGAAGTTCAACGACATCGTCACCTCCCTTGACGTCCCCGGCGGAGTCGCCGAGGTGGCCCGCTCCCAGATCTGCCACACCATGGACGAGGTGCTGGCCGCCGCCAACGGCCTGGGCTATCCCGTCGTCGTGCGGCCCAGCTTCACCATGGGCGGTGCCGGCTCCGGCTTCGCGCACGACGAGGCCGAGCTGCGCCGGATTGCCGGCACCGGTCTGGACCTCAGCCCCGTCACCGAGGTGCTGATCGAGGAGTCCATCCTGGGCTGGAAGGAGTACGAGCTGGAGGTGATGCGGGACAAGGCCGACAATGTGGTGATCATCTGCTCCATCGAGAACCTGGACCCGATGGGCACCCACACCGGCGACTCCATCACCGTCGCCCCGGCCATGACCCTGACCGACCGCGAGTACCAGTTCATGCGTGACGTCGGCATCGCCATCATCCGTGAGGTCGGCGTCGACACCGGCGGCTGCAACATCCAGTTCGCGATCAACCCCGCCGACGGGCGGATGGTGGTGATCGAGATGAACCCACGTGTCTCCCGCTCCTCGGCGCTGGCCTCCAAGGCCACCGGCTTCCCGATCGCCAAGATCGCCGCAAAGGTGGCCATCGGCTACACCCTGGACGAGATCGACAACGACATCACCGAGCAGACCCCGGCCAGCTTCGAGCCCACCCTGGACTACGTGGTGGTCAAGGTCCCGCGCTTCGCCTTCGAGAAGTTCCCCACCGCCGACGACACCCTGACCACCCACATGAAGAGCGTGGGCGAGGCGATGGCGATTGGCCGCAACTTCACCGAGGCGCTGGGCAAGGCGCTGCGCTCGCTGGAGGACGCCAAGGCGCCCTTCGTGCTGACCATGCCCACCCGCAGCAAGGAGGAGCTGCTGACCAGCATCCAGCGCTCCCACGACGGCCGGCTGGGCGAGGTCTTCCAGGCCCTGATGGCCGGCGCCACGCCCGACGAGGTGCACGAGGCCACCCGGATCGACCCGTGGTTCGTCGACCAGCTGGTGCTGCTGACCGAGGTGGCGCGGGAGGTGGCCGAGGCCACCGAACTCACCCCGGAGTTGCTGCGCCGGGCCAAGCGGCACGGCTTCTCCGACGCCCAGATTGCCGCCGCCCGGCACATGTCCACCGACGTGGTCCGCGGCGTGCGCTGGGCCCTGGGCATCCGGCCGGTCTACAAGACCGTCGACACCTGCGCCGCGGAGTTCGCCGCCAAGACCCCGTACCACTACTCCTCCTACGACGAGGAATCGGAGATCGCCCCCCGCACCAAGGAGGCGGTGCTGATCCTGGGTTCGGGCCCCAACCGGATTGGCCAGGGCATCGAGTTCGACTACTCCTGCGTGCACGCCGCGATGGCGCTGTCCGAGGCGGGCTACGAGTCGATCATGGTCAACTGCAACCCGGAGACGGTCTCCACCGACTACGACACCTCCGACCGGCTCTACTTCGAGCCGCTCACCCTGGAGGACGTGCTGGAGATCTACCACGCCGAGTGCCAGGCCGGCCCGGTGGCGGGCGTGATCGTGCAGCTGGGCGGGCAGACCCCGCTCAAGCTGGCCCAGCGGCTCAAGGACGCCGGGGTGCCGATCGTCGGCACCAGCCCGGAGGCGATCCATCTGGCCGAGGAGCGGGGCGCCTTCGAGGCGGTGCTGGCCGACGCCGGGCTGCGCGCCCCCGCGCACGGCATGGCGGTCAGCTTCGAGCAGGCCCGCACCGTGGCCGAGGAGATCGGCTACCCGGTGCTGGTGCGTCCCAGCTATGTGCTGGGTGGCCGCGGGATGGAGATCGTCTACGACGAGCCCGGCCTGCAGCGCTACATCGCCAGTTCCACCCTGATCAGCCCCACCACCCCCGTGCTGGTGGATCGCTTCCTGGAGGACGCGATCGAGATCGACGTCGACGCCCTCTACGACGGCACCGAGCTCTACCTGGGCGGCGTGATGGAGCACATCGAGGAGGCCGGGGTGCACTCCGGCGACTCGGCCTGTTCGCTGCCGCCGATCACGCTGGGTCAGGAGGTGATCGACCGGATCCGCACCTCCACCGAGGCCATCGCCAAGGGCGTCGGGGTGCAGGGACTGATCAACATCCAGTTCGCCCTGGCCGGCGACACCCTCTACGTGCTCGAGGCCAACCCGCGCGCCAGCCGGACCGTGCCCTTCGTCTCCAAGGCGACGGCCACGCCGCTGGCCAAGGCCGCGACGCTGATCATGATGGGCGCCAGCATCGCCGAGCTGCGCCGGCAGGGCGTGCTGCGGGCCACCGTCGAGGGTGACTACACCTGGCACGGGGCGCCCGTCGCGGTGAAGGAGGCCGTGCTGCCCTTCAACCGCTTCCGCACCCACGACGGTCACAATGTCGACACCATTCTGGGGCCGGAGATGCGCTCCACCGGCGAGGTGATGGGCCTGAGCAAGAACTTCGGCGTCGCCTTCGCCAAGGGGCAGATCGCGGCCGGGCAGGTGCTGCCCACCTCGGGCACTTTCTTCGTCGCGATGGCCAACCGGGACAAGCGGCACGCCATCTTCCCGGTGAAGCGGCTGGCCGACCTGGGCTTCACCATCCTGGCGACGGAGGGCACCGCCGCGGTGCTCGCCCGGCAGGGTGTGGAGGCCACCGTGGTGCGCAAGCACTCCCAGGGCCGCGGGCCCAATGGGGAGCCGACCATCGTGGACCTGATCCGCGACGGCAAGGTGGATGTGGTCTTCAACACCCCCGGCCAGGCCGGTGGCAGCGAGCGGGCCGACGGCTACGAGATTCGCTCCTCGGCGGTTCGGCTGAACGCCCCCTGCATCACCACCGGTCAGGGCCTGGCGGCCACCGTGCAGGGCGTGGAGGCGCTGTGCGCCCAGGAGGCCCGGGACGCCCAGGCGGGCCGCGGCGGCGAGGCCGAGGACAGCCAGGACGGCATCAGCGTGAAGTCGCTGCAGGACTGGGCGGCCGACGTGGAGGCGGCGATCCAGCAGGCGGCACGATGAGCGAGCTGGTCACCCGGGCGCTGCTGGCGGGCTACCACCGGGCTGTGCGTCCGGCGCTGTTCACGCTGCGCGACGGTGACCCGGAGAAGATCCACGAGGACATGATCCGGACCCTCGGCGCGGCCGGGGTCGTCCCCGCGCCGGTGCGCCGGCTGGGCGCCCGGGCCCTGGGGGGCGCTGCCACCGAGACGGTGGTGGCCGGGATCGGTTTCCCCGGCCGGGTGGGCGTCGCCGCCGGGCTGGACAAGCAGGGGATCGCGGCCCGCGCCTGGGCCGGGCTGGGTTTCGGCTTTGCGGAGCTGGGCACCGTCACGGCGCACGCCCAGCCGGGCAACCCGAAGCCGCGGATCTTCCGGGCCAAGCAGTCCGAGGCGATCATCAACCGGATGGGCTTCAACAACGGGGGAGCGGCCGACCTGGCCGCCCGCCTCGACGGCTGGGGGGTGCGCCGCGGCAACCGGGCCGTCGGCATCCCGTTGGGGATCAGCCTGGGCAAGACCAAGACGACGCCCCTGGCGGGCGCCGTCGAGGACTACCTCACCAGCCTGCGACTGCTGGCCGACAAGGCCGACTACATCGCGGTCAACATCTCCAGCCCCAACACGCCGGGGCTTCGTCAACTGCAGGACGGGGACGCCCTGCGGGAGCTGACCGGGGCCCTGGTGGCCGAGGCGACGGTGCTGGATGCTGCCAACCCGGTGCCGATCTTCGTGAAGGTGGCGCCGGACCTGGGCTGGGAGGCGCTGGCCGAGGCTGTCGACGTGTGCGAGCAGGCCGGGATCAGCGGGCTGATCGCCACCAACACCACCCTGGAACGCGACGGTCTGGTGGGCGACGAGGTGCGGCTGGCCACCGAGGCCGGCGGCCTGTCAGGCGCCCCGCTCACCGTGCGCTCCCGGGAGATGGTGGCCCGGATCGTGCAGCAGACGTCGCTGCCGGTGATCGGGGTGGGCGGGATCATGACCCCCGCCGATGCCCGGGCCATGTTCGACGTGGGTGCCCAGCTGGTGCAGGTCTACACCGGCTTCATCTACCACGGCCCCGCGCTGGTCAAGGGCATCAATTCCCTCCCACACTGACAAGCCCCTCGACAGGCTCGGGGACCGTGGTCGCTGCGGTGCCGAGCCTGTACGCCGAACCAAACGCCGATGGCCGAGCCTGTCGAGGCCCCAAGGAGAAGGAACCGTCATGAGCACCTACGCCGAGCGACTGAAGAGCCTCACCGAGCAGCGCGGGGCGCTGTGCGTCGGGATCGACCCGCACCCGCAGATCCTCGCCGCCTGGGGGCTGGACGACGACGTCCGGGGGCTGGAGACCTGCGCCCGCACCATGGTGGAGGCGCTGGGGCCCGAGGTGGCGGTCTTCAAGCCGCAGAGCGCCTTCTACGAGGTGCATGGCTCGGCCGGGATCGCCGTGTTGGAACGGGTGCTGGCCGACATCCGCGACGCGGGGGCGCTGAGCATCCTGGACGTGAAGCGCGGGGACATCGGCTCCACCATGGCCGGCTATGCCCGCGCCTACCTGACCGACGAGTCGCCGCTGCGGGCCGACGCCATCACGCTGAGCCCCTACCTGGGCTTCGAGTCGCTGCGCCCGGCCATCGACCTGGCGCACCAGCACGGCCGTGGGCTGTACCTGCTGGCCCGCACCAGCAATCCGGAGGGTGGTGACGTGCAACTGGCCACCGCCTCGGCGGGTGGCAGCGTCGCCCAGTTGATCGTGGACCAGGCCGCCGCGGAGAACCAGGCGTCGGGCCAATATGCCCTGGGTCTGGTGGTTGGCGGGACGCACGCCGACCCGGGCTGCGACGTCAGTGCCTTCAACGGCTCCATCCTGGTGCCCGGGATCGGTGCCCAGGGCGGCACGATCGAGGGCCTCCGGGAGATCTTCGGCGACGCCGTGGGCAAGCTGCTGCCGTCGGCCAGCCGGCAGGTGATGCGGGGCGGTCCGGGCGTCGACGGGCTGCGGGCCGCGCTGCGGGAGCTGCTGGGGCGCGGCTGAGCGGGCGACTGGGCCCCGGAGCCGTTCACGAAGCGTTCACCTGGGTGCGCGCGACATTGTTCACATGTCCGCGAAAACGGCTGCGGCAAGCGGTTTTCGACTGTACCTTGGGAAAAGGACCGGGCATTTTGGGGAGAGCCCGGCATCAAGGATTGGAGACCTGTCGTGGCGATTCCCACCCTGTCACCGGAACAGTTGCAGGCGGCGCGTGAGGCGGCCACCCAGGCCCGTCGGGCCCGGGCCGACCTGAAGGAGAAGGTGCGCTCCGGAGCGCTCAGCCTGGGGCAGGCGCTGGACATCGCGGCCAAGGACGATGTCCTGGCGCACGTCAAGGTGGTTGACCTGCTCAAGGCCATGCCGCGAGTGGGGGACAAGCGCGCCTCCGAGATCATGGAGCGGCTGGAGATTGCCGCCAATCGACGGGTGCGCGGGCTCGGCCGTCACCAGGTGGCCGGGCTCAAGGCGGAATTCGAGTAGTCTCGGCCCAGCACAAGGACCAGCATCGACGAAGGAGTGCTCGTAGCGTGACCGAGCAGCAGCAGTCGCCGGCCGCGCCGCGGGTGAGCGTCATCAGTGGGCCCACCGCCGTGGGCAAGGGAACCGTCGTGGCGCGGCTGAAGCAGCTGCACCCCGAGGTGCAGGTCTCGATCAGCGCCACCACCCGGCCGCCGCGCCCCGGGGAGATGGACGGGGTGCACTACCACTTCGTCTCCGAGGAGCGCTTCGACGAGCTCGCCGCCACCGACGGGCTGCTGGAGTGGGCCGTCGTGCACGGCAAGCACCGCTACGGCACCCCGCGCGGACCCGTCGAGCAGGCCGTCGCCGCCGGGCAGCCCGTCGTTCTGGAGATCGACCTGCAGGGCGCCCGCCAGGTCCGGCGGAGCTATCCCGAGGCACAGCACATCTTCCTGGCCCCGCCGAGCTGGGAGGAATTGGTGCGCCGGCTGGTGGGCCGGGGCACCGAGGACGAGGCCCAGCGGGAGCGACGCCTGGAGACCGCCCGGGAGGAGATGGCCCGGCAGGACGAGTTCGACCACGTCGTGGTCAACCATGAAATCGATCAAACCGTGCAGGATTTGGTAGGCTTGCTGGGCTTGTGACCTCTGGGGCGAGAATTCGCCGCCGGAACACCATCGCCCGGGCCCGACAGGTTCCGGGGAACCCGCACCATCGAACGAAGGTTCACCTTGACCACAAACATTCCCGAGGGCGTCACCAACCCCCCGATCGACGAGCTGCTCGACAAGGTCGACTCCAAGTACCGCCTGGTGCTGTTCGCGGCCAAGAGGGCGCGCCAGATCAATGCCTACTACTCGCAGCTGGGCGAGGGCCTGCTGGAGAATGTCGGCCCGCTGGTGGAGACCGGCGTGCAGGAGAAGCCGCTGAGCATCGCGATGCGGGAGATCCAGGCCGACGTGCTGGAGTGCACCGAGATCGATCCCGAGGCGGAGGCCGCCGCCCGTGCGGAGGCCGCCCAGGATCCCGAGTTCGAGCTGATCGCCGACCCCTTCGGCGACATCGACCCCGCCTGAGCGCAGGGTCGTCGGCATGGTCAACCCCGATGCCACCGGCCGTCGAGTAGTCCTCGGCGTGGCCGGTGGCATCGCCGTGTACAAGGCCTGTGAAGTGGTCCGTCGGCTGCGTGAGGCCGGCTGCGATGTCACCGTCGTGCCCACCGCGAATGCGCTGAACTTCGTCGGCGAGACCACCTGGGCGGCACTGAGCGGCAAGCGGATCAACACCGACGTGTGGAGCGACGTCACCGAGGTGCCGCATGTCCGGATCGGGCAGGGCGCCGACCTGGTGCTGGTGGCCCCGGCGACGGCCGACCTGCTCTCCCGCGCCGCCACCGGCCGGGCCGACGACCTGCTGACCAATGTGTTGTTGACCGCCCGCTGCCCGGTGGCGATGTTCCCGGCGATGCATACCGAGATGTGGGAACACGCCGCCACCCGCGCCAATGTGGCGACGCTGCGCAGCCGTGGCGTCGTGGTCAAGGATCCGGACTCCGGCCGGCTGACTGGGGCGGACACCGGCCCCGGGCGGCTGCCGGAACCCGCTGAGATCACCGAGATCGCGCTGCAGCTGCTGGCCGGTGGTGCCCGGGCGGCGCACCAGGCCGCGGCGCAGGATCTGGCGGGCCGCCACGTGGTGGTCTCCGCCGGAGGCACCCACGAGGCGCTGGACCCGGTGCGCTATCTGGGCAACTCGTCGTCCGGCCTGATGGGCGTCGCGATTGCCCGGCAGGCGGCGCTGCGTGGGGCGCGGGTCACGCTGGTGGCCGCTGCCATGACCGCCACCCCGCCCTCGGGCGTCGCGGTGGAACGGGTGGTCAGCACGGGGGATCTGGCCGAGGCGATGCAGCGGCTGGCGGCGGAGGCCGACGTGCTGGTGATGGCGGCCGCCCCGGCCGACTTCACCCCGGAAGAGGTGGCCCAGAGCAAGATCAAGAAGGATGGCGACGGCGGGATGACGCTGCACCTGGTGCAGACCACCGACGTGCTGGCCACCCTCAGCCGTGCCAAGCGACCGGGTCAGGTGATCGTCGGCTTCGCCGCCGAGACCGCCACCAGCCGGGAGAACCTGCTGGAGCTGGGCCGCGCCAAGCTGGCCCGCAAGGGCTGCGACCTGCTGGTGCTGAACGATGTCTCGGCCGGCAAGGTCTTCGGGCAGCCCACCACCCAGGTCACCGTGATCAACCACGACGAGATCGTCGCCGAGGTCACCGGCACCAAGGCCGCCGCGGCGGCCGCGATCGTGGAGGCGGCCGCGGAGCTCCTGCCCGCACGCGGATAGACTGGACCCTGCCCCTGATGGCTTGGGGGCCGTGGTTGGGCATGTGGCCCAGCAGATACACGTATACGGCTGGGCTTGTTGCCCGGCAGAAATGGAGTACCCCGTGAGCAGACTGTTCACTTCCGAATCCGTCACAGAGGGCCATCCGGACAAGGTGGCCGACGCGATCAGTGATGCCGTGCTGGACGCCATGCTGGAACAGGACAAGGGATCCCGCGTCGCGGTCGAGACCCTGGTCACCACCGGCCTGGTGGTGGTGGCCGGTGAGGTCACCACCGAGGCCTATGCAGACATCTCCGGCCTGGCCCGCCAGACCGTGCTGGACATCGGCTACGACTCCTCGGACAAGGGTTTTGACGGCCGCTCCTGCGGTGTCAGCGTCGCCATTGGCTCGCAATCCCCGGACATCGCACAGGGCGTCGACAAGGCCTATGAGAACCGCACCGGCTCCGGCGACGAACTGGACCTGCAGGGCGCGGGAGACCAGGGCCTGATGTTCGGCTACGCCTGTGACGAGACCCCCAGCCTGATGCCGCTGCCGATCGACCTGGCTCACCGGCTGTCCGAGCGCCTGACCGCGGTCCGCAAGGAGGGTGTGCTGGACTACCTGCGCCCCGACGGCAAGACCCAGGTGACGGTGGACTACGACGAGCGTGGACGCCCGGTGGGCGTGGACACCGTCGTCGTGTCCACCCAGCACGCCGAGGGCATCTCCATCGAGCAGACCATCACCCCGGACCTGCGCAAGCACGTGATCGACCCGGTGCTGGCCAGCTATGAGCTGAACACCGACGGTCTGAAGACCTATGTGAACCCCACCGGGAAGTTCGTGATCGGTGGCCCGATGGGCGATGCCGGGGTCACCGGCCGCAAGATCATCGTCGACACCTATGGCGGCATGGCGCGGCACGGCGGCGGGGCCTTCAGCGGGAAGGACCCGTCGAAGGTGGACCGCTCCGCGGCCTATGCCATGCGCTGGGTGGCCAAGAATGTGGTGGCCGCCGGCCTGGCCTCCCGGTGCGAGGTGCAGGTGGCCTACGCCATCGGCAAGGCGCACCCGGTGGGCTTCTACGTGGACACCTTCGGCACCGGGCAGGTGTCCGAGGCGCAGATCCGCGATGCCGTGCTGGAGGTCTTCGACCTGCGGCCCGCCGCGATCGTGCGTGACCTGGACCTGCTGAACGTGAAGTACTCGACGTTCACCGCCTACGGCCACTTCGGCCGGCAGCTGCCCGGGATGAACTGGGAGAAGCTGGACCGGGTGGACGAGCTGAAGGCCGCCATCCGCTGATCCGCGCTGACTGGTCCGGTTGGCATCTGGGGCGCTCGGGTTTGTGTTTCCCGCGACGGATATTTCCGACGCGGGAAGACCAAACCCGAGCGCCGTCGGCATGTGAGGGTGTGACGGAGGCACTCGTCGGGCCAGGGGTCGCGGGGTTCAGCGGCGCAGCAGGTGCAGGTGGCGCATCCGTCGGGCCACCCGCTTGAGCGGCAGGGCCAGGGCGGATCCCACCAACAGCCCCAGCGCGATGGAGGTGACCAGCGCCAGCACCCCGATCACCGCCTCGGACTGGCCGGTGCCGAGCCCCAGGGTGGTGATGCCCATCAGGCCCAGGGTGCCGGGCACCAGCAGCCAGAAGCTGGGCAGGAAGGTGATCAGCCGGGGCACCTTGCTTCGGGTGGCCTCCAGTGCCGTCGACGCGAAGCTGGCCACCACGGCCCCGCAGAAGGCCCCCACCGGCAGCGAGCCGCCGTAGGTCTGGCCCAACATCTGGGTGAGGAAGGTGCAACTGAGCACCAGCGTGGTCCACACCGACATCCGCCACGGCACCGACTCCGACAGGGTGATCCCCACCGAGATCATCGCCAGGCCCAGTGGCAGGCTCCACAGCCCGATCTGCTGCAGCCGGACATTGGTCAGCTCCGACGGCGGCACCCCCAGCACCAGGCCGGCCGCGACCACCCCCAGCGCGAACAGCAGCAGCTGCACGATGCCGTGGAAGAAGCGGGCAGTGCCCGACACCAGGGCGCCCGTGGCCAGCTCGGCGATCCCGGTGCTCAGCAGGGCACCGGGCAGCAGGACCGCGATCGGGCAGATCAGGGTGCGCAGTGGGCCGTCGATGAGGCCCAGCCGCCAGGCCCCCAGCACCGCGAGGGAGACCACGAAGGCGGCCAGGGTGGGCAGCAGGGCAGCCAGTAGCGCATGCCTGCCCGACGCCTGCATCAGCAGACTGACCAGCAGGGAGCACAGGCCGGCCAGCAGGACATTGGGCCAGGCCGGCTGCATGATCAGGCAGATCCCCATGGAGACGGCGAACAGGCCGCCGAAGAAGCCCGGCAGGCCGTAGAGATGGGGCTTGTGTCGGGCGACGGCCAGGGCGGCCACCCCGTCGTCGATGCTCAACCGGCCGGCCATCAGGTCCCGCCGCACATCGCCGACCTGCATCGACTGGTCCAGCCTCAGCCCTCCCTCGATCCGTTCGATGGTGCAGGGCTCACCGGAGGCCAGGCTCAGGCTGATCGACGTCGGGTAGCCGGAGACCTGCACATCCGGGTAGCCGAAGTGCCGGCCCAGGCGGCGCACCTCGTTCTCCGCGTCCGTGACGGTGGCTCCGCCGGCAATCAGGGAGGCGCCGGCGTAGGCCAGCAAGCGCCGGACCGTGGTCTCCTGGTCGGCGTCACGGGCCGGGGCGTCGGGATTCACAGCGCTCAGAGTAGCCATCGTGCTGCGTCCCGGGCGAGGACGGGCCGACGTCCGATTCTGCCGGGTTGTGCTCCCGCCGCTCGGGTTCGGTCTTCCCGCGACTGATGCATCCATCGCGGGAAGACCAAACCCGAGCTCCGGGGAAGGGATCGGGAATTGTCACAGGCACCCCCTAGCATCGGTGGGGTGACAGATCTTCCGGTGGCGCGTTGTGCGCTGGACCTCCCGCTGGCACACCTGGACCGCTTCTTCGACTATGAGGTGCCCGAGGCGGACGCCGAGGTGGCGGTGCCGGGTGCCCGGGTGCGGGTGCGGTTCGCCGGGAAACTGCGCGACGGCTTCATCGTGGAGCGGCTGGCCAGCAGCGACGCGGGGGTCAAACTGGCCCGGCTGGAGAAGGTGGTCAGCCCGGAGCCGGTCCTGGGCGTCGAGCAGGTGGCGTTGATCCGCGCCGTGGCTGACCACTGCGCCGGCACCTTCAGCGACGTGCTGCGGCTGGCCATTCCACCCCGCCATGCCGCCACGGAGAAGGCGGAGCCCAAGCCCTGGCCGGAGCCGATCCTGCCGGAACAGGTGGACGGACCACTGCCGGGCTACCCGCACGGGCAGGAATTCCTGGACCAGCTGGCCGCCGGCCGGTCGCTGCGGGTCAGCTGGCAGGTTGCGCCCAGCGCGGCACAGGACCCGTGGCTGGGGCTGGTGCAGGCCTGCGTCGCGACCCTGCGGGGTGGGCGCGGGGTGTTGCTGCTGGTGCCCGACGTGAAGGACCTGGAGACCGCGCGGCAGCGTCTGGCGGCGGTGATCGGCGACGGTGCCGTGGCGGTCCTGCACGCCGACCTGGGGCCCGCCGCCCGGTACCGCAACTTCCTGGCCCTGCGACGCGGGCAGGCGCGAGTGGTGGTCGGAACCCGGGCCGCCGCCTTCGCCCCGGTGCCCGCGTTGGGCCTAGTGGCGGTCTGGGATGACGGTGATGACCTGTACTCCGAACCTCGAGCGCCCTATTTCCACGCCCGCGACGTGGCGGCAATCCGCGCCACCCAGCAGAAGACCGCGCTGCTGTTTGCCGGCCGAGCGCGCAGCTGCGAGGTGCAGCAGTGGCTGGAGCGGGGCTGGCTGGCACCGATCGAGCTGCCCGGGGCCGAGGCACGTCGGGCCGCCCCCGCGGTGCGGGTGGCGGCGGACTCGGACAAGGCGCTGGAGCGTGATCCGTTGGCGGCCAGCATCCGGCTGCCCGCGCTGGTCTTCGAGACCATTCGCAAGGGGCTGACCCAGGGGCCGGTGCTGGTGCAGGTTCCGCGGGCCGGCTACCTGGTGGCGCTGGCCTGCCAGACCTGCCGCACCCCGGTGCGCTGCCCGCACTGTCAGGGGCCGGTGCGCGGCCAGCGGCGCGACGGGGAACAGCAGCTCTCCTGTGGCTGGTGTGGCCGGCTGGTGACCGGCTGGCGCTGCCCGACCTGCGGGGACCGTCGGCTGCGGGCCCCGGTGGTCGGGTCGGCCCGCACCAGCGAGGAACTGGGGCGGGCCTTTCCCGGCACCACGGTGGTGGATTCGTCGGCGGACCATGTCCGGGACCAGATCCCGGAGGGGCCCGCGTTGGTGATCGCCACCCCGGGGGCCGAGCCCCAGGCGCCCGCGGGCTATGCGGCGGCGGTGCTGCTGGACGCCATGATGCAGCTCTCCCGGCCGGACCTGCGGGCGGCCGAGGAGAGCCTGCGCCGTTGGCTCAATGTGCTGGGCCTGGTTCGTGCCGGGGCCGACGGCGGCACGGTGGCGGTGGTGGGTCCCAGCGAGGACCGCACCATCCAGGCGCTCGTCCGGGTGGACCCCGGCGGGTTTGCTGCCCGGGAATTGGCGGAGCGGCTGGACGCCCGCTTCCCACCCGCGGTGAAGTTCATCACGCTGGAAGGTGTTCCCTCCGCGCTGGAGGAGATGATGGCGGCCGTCGAGCTGCCCCAGGTGGCAGACGTCCTGGGCCCGGTCCCGGCCGGGATGGTGGGGGAGCAGGAGATCAGCCGTCTCACCCTGCGCACCCCGCTGGCCAGCGGCCGGAAGCTCACCGCCGCGGTCAAGGCGGCCAGCGCGGTCCGCTCCGCCAAGAAGGCGGACGGTTCGGTGCGGGTGAAGGTGGACCCGGCCCAGCTGGGCTGACCGGCAGCTGGGCGAAATCCGGATCCGGGCCCGGATGTCCCGGACCGGCCAGACTGCACCACACCGCGCGGGCGGGGATGCTGGCGGTGCACGAGGACCAAGGTCGACGGGTTTCCTCGGACCCGGACTCCCGGGGGTTGGCCGGGCATCCCGGAGGAAACGGTAGATTTGCCGGGTGAGAATCGTCTTCGCCGGAACCCCGGAGCCCGCCGTCCCCAGCCTGGAGGCCCTGGTGGCCGCCGGCCATGAGGTGGTTGGGGTGGTCACCCGCCCCGACGCCCCGGCCGGGCGGGGCAAGAAGCTCACCGCCTCTCCCGTCGCCAAGCGGGCGACGGAGCTGGGTCTGGAGGTGGTCAAGCCCTGCCATCCGCGCGATGCCGATTTCATCGACTGGTTGGTCACCAAGGCACCGGAGGCCTGCCCCGTGGTGGCCTATGGGGCGCTGGTGCCGCAGCACGTGCTGGACATCCCCACCCACGGCTGGATCAACCTGCACTTCTCCCTGCTGCCGGCCTGGCGGGGCGCCGCCCCGGTGCAGCGCAGCATCATGGCGGGCGAGGCGCAGACCGGGGCCAGCACCTTCCGGCTGGTGCCGGAGCTGGACGCCGGGCCGGTCTTCCGCACCCTGACCGAGCAGATCGGGGAGCTGGACACCTCGGCGGAGCTGCTGGAGCGGCTGGCCCGCTCCGGGGCCCGGCTGCTGTGCAACACCCTGGCGGACATCGCCGACGGTGAGCAGCCCACCGCGCAGCCCGACGACGGGATCACCCTGGCCCCCAAACTGACCGTCGAGGAGACCCGGGTGGACTGGCGCCGGCCCGCGGCGGAGGTGTCGTGCCTGGTCCGGGGCGCCAACCCCAACCCGGGGGCGTGGACGACGCTGAACGGGGAGCGGTTCAAGCTGTGGCTGGCCCGCCCCGCCTGTCTGCCGGACGGCGTGGAACCGCTGGCACCGGGTGCGCTGCACGCCACCCGCAAGCAGGTCTTCGTCGGCACCGGTGACGGTGCGGTGGAACTGCTGCGGGTGCAGGCCTTCGGCAAGAAGGAGATGGCGGCCGCGGACTGGGCCCGGGGCATGCATGAACTCCCGACGGGCTTCGACGCCCCGGCCAGCCAGGAGGAGAACCGATGACCCAGGGTGACAGCCGTCGGGATGACCGGCGCGGTGAGAACCAGCGCGGTGGGAACCAGCGCGGTGAGAACCGGCGCGGGGACAACCGCGGTGATGACCGACGTGGCGCCAACGGGCGCCGGGATGACCGTCCCGGCCGCGGCAACCCTCGGGACCGCCGGGACCGGGAGGGCTACCCGCCGGACCGCGCGCCGGAGCGGTTCATTGACCTGGCCCGGATGGCCGCCTTCGACACACTGCGCGACGTGCACGCGTCGGGCGCCTACGCCAACCTGGCGCTGGCCGAGCAGGCGCGCGAGCACGACCTGAACCAGCAGGAGGCCGCGCTGTGCACTGAGCTGGTCAACGGCACCTGCCGGTGGGAGGGCACCTATGACCGGATCATCGAGGCCGCCGGCAAGCGCGCCCTGCACACCCTCCAGCCGGCGATCGTCGACGTGCTGCGGCTGGGCACCCACCAGCTGATGGGGATGCGCACCCCCACCCACGCCGCGGTGTCCACCTCGGTGGACCTGGCGGGGATCGCGCTGGGGGAGCGCACCACCGGCGTCGTGAACGCGATCATCCGCAAGGTGGCCGCCAAGACCTCCGAGGAGTGGCTGGACGAGCTCACCGACGGCATGGGGGAGCAGGGCCAGCTGGTGCTGCGCACCGGCCATCCCCGGTGGATCGTCGACGCCTGGGCCAATGTGCTGCCCGCGCAGGAGCTGGGGGAGGCCCTGGCGGCCGACAACGTGCCTCCCGTGCCCACCCTGGTGGTGCGTCCGGGGCTGTGCGAGCACGACGAGTTGCTGGCCGACGGCGGTCAGCCGACCCGGTTCTCGCCCTTCGGGGCGGTGCGGGAGGGCAACCCGTCGGACCTGCCCGCGGTGCGCCAGCGTCGGGCCGCGGTGCAGGACGAGGGATCCCAGCTGGTGGCGCTGGCGCTGAGCCGGGTGGACGCCGAGCCGGGCCGGTGGCTGGACCTGTGCGCCGGACCGGGTGGCAAGGCGGCCCTGCTGACCGGTCTGGCGCAGGCCGACGGGTCCACGCTGCTGGCCAATGAGGCGCACGAGCACCGCGCAGAGCTGGTGCGCAAGGCCCTGATGGCCTACCCGGTCAACACCTGGCAGGTGGTCACCGGGGACGGCACCAGGCCCCAGTGGGAACCGGGCAGTTTCACCCGGGTGATGGCCGACGTGCCCTGCTCGGGGCTGGGTTCCCTGCGTCGACGGCCGGAATCGCGGTGGCGCCGCACCCAGGCGGAGGTGGCCGAGCTCTTCCAGCTGCAGTGCGCCCTGCTGGACTCGGCCATCGAGTCCGCGGCACCGGGTGGCGTGATCGCCTATGTGACCTGTTCCCCCCACCGGGCCGAAACTTGTACGATCGTCCAAAAGGTGGCCGACGAACGGGTCGAGGTGCTGGATGCGGCTGGTTTCCTGCCCGAGGTCCCGGACTGCCGGGCCGTGACCGACGAGCGTTTCGTGCAGCTGTGGCCGCACCGGCACGGCACCGACGCCATGTTCCTCGCCCTCCTGCGAAGAATCGGGTGATGATGTCGTAGGCTGGCCTGCGAATCCTTGTGGACAAGAGAATGCGGGGTCTTGAATGGGTGTGGTGGATCCGGTGGCGGGCGGCTTGGACCCGTCGGTCCAGCGCAATCCGTTCGCGGAGCGGCTGGCCCCGGCCATCGCCCGGCGCGGCCTGTCCCTGGCCAGGATCCAGAAGCGCCTGCAGGAGGCAGGGCCCAGCGTCTCCGTGGCGGCGCTGAGCTACTGGAGCAGCGGGCGTTCGCTGCCCACCCGGGCTCGCTCCTTCGAGGTGGTGCGCAACCTGGAGCGGATCCTGCAGGTGGAGCCGGGGTGGCTGGTGGAGGTGATGCCGGCCGGCGAGCAGCGGGCGGATGCCGCCAGCGTGCTGCGCCGCGGGGATCTGGATGACCTGGTCCAGCGGCACTCCCTGCCCAGCACCCAGGACTGGCACTTCCACGTCGTCTCCCACCGGATCGTGGTGGACCCGTTGGGGGCCGAGCGCTCGACACGCACCCGCACGATGATGACCGCGGCGCGGGATGGGGCCCAGCGCTGGGCGGTGGTCGTCGAGCGAGAGGCCGGGGTCTCGCTCACGGGGCGCGGCTCACCCTTGGCCCCGATTCGACGTCAGATCGAGGTCTCCCCGGAGCTGGTGGCCTTCGAGTTCGGCTTCGACCAACCATTGCCCCGGGGAAAGTGCGTGTTGGTGGAGCACACGGTGGATTCGGGTCCCGGCGGTTCGCCCGGACATGACTCGGGCTACGGGCTGCGCCGGGCGGCCGACTACCTGGCGCTGGAGGTCCACTTCGAGGGTGATCCTCCCGAGCGGGTCCGACGGCTGTTCCGGCCGCCCGGCCTGGGGGAGGCCGTCGTGGTGGAAGAACGGGTGCTGGTCAGGGGCCACACCGCCCAGGCCACCATCGTCGCGCCGGCTCCCGGGCTGCACTACCTGGAGTGGTGAGCGGCCCCGCGACGGCGGCCCGATGCCCGGGCCGTGGCCGCCCTCAGGCCAGTGGGGTGCGACGGCTGAGCAGCAGCGTTCCGGCGGCGACGGGCTCCACCGGCGTCCCACAGACCACCAGACCGGCTCGCTCCCACGGCCGGTCGGTACGGAAGTGCGCCAGCTCGGCGTCCATCCAGTAGTGCCAGAAGGCCAGGGTCTCGGCCTCGTCGCCGTTCAGGCCCTCCGCGACGTCCCGAGCCAGGCCACGTCGCTCCGCCTCGTCGAAGTCGGACTGGACCCAGACTGTGGCGGCGTAGTGTCGCTCCACCTCCCCGGCGGCGGCGCCGGTCCCCTCCACCAGCACCAACGGACAGTCCGCCGCCACCTCGATGCGGCCCTCCCGGCCGTGCTCCGGCCAGGCCGGGGGCTGGAAGCTGACCGACAGACCCGCTGCCAGCGGGGTGAGAATGTGCTGGTCCAGCAGGTGTCCCCAGCCGAACAGCGGCTCGTGCCAGGCGACGTCGTCGCTGTGCACCACGGTGGCACCCGGCACCACGTCGGCCAGCGCCGAGGCCAGGGTGGACTTGCCGGACCCGCCACGGCCGTCGACGGCCACCAGCACCGGCCCGGGCCGTCTCTGTCCGGCACGCAGCAGCTGCTGGGTCAGTTCGGTCAGGCCCACCGGCTGCCAGGGGCCGAACGGTGTCTCGTCGTCAACCAACCTCATGGTCTGTCCCTCCCGAGACGTCGGCGGAGATGGTGAACCCCTGCCGACGCAGGCGTTCGGCATAGCCGGCACCCAGTCCGGCGGCGGGGGTGGTCACCCCGGTGGCCTGGCCCTCGCCGGCCGCCAGGGCCAGGGCGGCCTGGCAGATCATCACCGCGGTGCCCTCATAGCCCGGGTCTCGTCGGTCGGCGACGCTGGCCAGCACCCGTCGGCCCGAGCTGGTGTCCGCGTGCACCTCGATGGTGAAGTGTCCCTTGGTACGGGCCTGGTCGCTCGGCCCGTCGCCCGGGGCCGGCAGCACCCGGTCCGCCACCTGCCGCAGACCAGGGGTGGCCAGCGCGGCGACGAAGGCTGGCAGCATGGCGGCGGTTCGCAGACCCCTCAGCAGGCCCGCGGGGCCGCGCCCGGTGTCGTGCATCTCCCGGTAGCGGAAGCCCCGGCCATAGGCCCAGCCCTGCAACGCATTGCTGCGGCGCACGATCTGCTCGTTGTAACGGGCCATGAAGAAGGGCGCAGCGAACTCCCGGGTGTCGCCCGAACTCTCCAGCCAGACCACGGAGTTGCGGCGGCCGCGGGGCTCGGGTTCGGCGTCGCGGTCCGGGCTCAGCGCATACGGGTCCGACGAGGAGCGCCCCGGCGTGCGGACCCCGTGACGGGAGGCGTCGATCTGGGTGCGCAGCGCGTCGATGGTGCCGCCGGACATGCCGCCGGAGAAGCTGCGCAGGTGCATCGTCGTGTTCAGTAGCTCGCCGGCGCCGGCCTCCCGCGCGGCCGTGGCCGCGGCCAGCACCCCCAGGTCCGATGGCACCGAGTCGAAACCGCAGGCATTGACCAGGGTGGCGCCGCTGGCCTTGGCGGGGGTGTCATAGGCGTCGATCATGTCCCGGGCGAACAACACCTCACCGTTCAGGTCCACGTAATGCGTGCCGTGGGCGGCGCAGGTCCCAGCAGTGGCCATGCCGTACTTGACATATGGCCCGACCACCGAGATCACCACCCGGGCGCGGCGGGACATGGAGGCCAGTTGTTCGGCGTCGAAGGCATCGGCCAGCACGACGGACAACTCGGGCTGGCCCAGCTCCCGGGCGAGGCTCTTCAGTTTGGCCTCGTCCCGGCCGGCCAGGGCGATCCGGCCGGCGTCGGGGGCGGTGCGCAGCAGCTCGGCCGAGATGAGCCGGCCGACATAACCGGTGGCGCCGAAGACAATCACGTCAAAGTCACGATCCATGGGCCCCAGCGTAGGCGGCGCTGCTGACAATCCCGGGGCCCGCTAGGCTCGCCCGCATGGACCAGCCGGATGACTTCATGATCGGTGCGCTGCTCGGGATGACCGTAGGCGCGCTCAACCACGTCGCGCCCGAGACGGCGCAGGAGAACGAGGCCGCCTTCATGCGGTTGCTCAGCATGCCGCCGGAACAGCGCAACACCGAGGCGGCGATCCTGATGAAGGCGCTGGAGTGGGACGAGACCGCCGATGACGTCTCCGACCAGGGGGTGCAGGAGCTGATCGCCTGGGGCCTGCTGCTGCGTGACCTCTGAACCCCGGCTGCTGGGGCGGTGTCGACGGGGATGGATAGGGTGAGCCCATGGCCATGCGAATCACCCCGTCCATCCTGAACGCCGACCTGTCCAACCTGAGCGGGGAGATCGCCCGCATCCCGGGGGCCGACGGGGTGCACCTGGACGTGATGGACAACCATTTCGTACCCAACATGACCTTCGGGCTGCCGGTGGTGGAGTGCATCCGCAAGCAGACCGACGCCTTCCTGGACATCCATCTGATGATCGCGCATGCCGACCGCTGGGCCCCGGCCTTCGCGGAGGCCGGCGCCGAGTCGGTCACCTTCCACGTCGAGGCCGCCGATGCCCCGATCCGGCTGGCCCGGGAGATCCGTGCCCAGGGCGCCCGGGCGTCGATGGCGCTCAAGCCCGCCACCCCGATCGAGCCCTATGCGGACATGCTCACCGAGCTGGACATGGTGCTGCTGATGACCGTCGAGCCCGGTTTCGGGGGGCAGAAATTCCTGGATCTGGTGCTGCCCAAGATCGAGCGCACCCGGGAGCTGGTCACCAAGACCGGTCAGGAGATCTGGATCCAGGTGGACGGTGGGGTCTCCTTGGAGACCATCGAACGCTGCGCCGCCGCCGGGGCCGACACCTTCGTCGCCGGGTCCGCCGTCTACTCCGCCGCGGATCCGGACCAGATGGTCAATGACCTGCGCGGCAAGGCCGTCGCCGCCTGCCAGCACTGACCCACCAGGTGCTCGACAGGCGCGGCCGCCGCGGATGCTCAGCTCTCCACGGCGGTCGACCCGGTCGGGGCCAGGTCCTTCGCGGTCAGCCCGCCAGCTCGGCCAGGTCCTCGTCGCTGAGCACGATGTCGGCGGCACCCAGGTTCTCCTCCAGGTGCGCCAGCTTGCTGGTGCCGGGGATCAGCAGGATGTTGGGGGCGTGGTGCAGCAGCCAGGTCAGGCCAACCTGGGCGGGCGTGTGGCCCAGCCGCTCGGCGACGGCCACCACCGCCGGGTCCTGGTCGACCCGCGGGAACCAGCCGAAGGCCGAACCCAGCGGGAAGTAGGGCACATAGGCGACGCCCTTGTCCCGGCACAGTTCCAGCGTCGGCTCGTCGTCGCGCAGCCGCAGATTGTAGGCATTCTGCACCTGGACGGCGCCGGCCTCGATGCCCTGGGCCGCCTGCTCGGTGGTCACCGTGGAAACCCCGAAGTTCTCGATCACACCCTCGTCGACGAGGCGTCGCATCGCGTCGAGCTGCTCGTCGAAGGGCACCGGCACGTAGTCGGCGGGGGAGTGGTCGTCGACGGGGATCACCCGCAGGTTCATCACCTGGAGCCGGTCGATGCCCAGGGTCTCCAGGTTCTGGTGGGTGTCGCGGATCAGTTCCTCGGGGGTCTGGGCCGGCAGCCAGGCGCCCGCCTCGTCGCGGTAGGAACCCACCTTGCTGACCAGCACCAGATCATCGGCATAGGGGTGCAGGGCCTCGCGGATCAGCCGGTTGCTGACCTGCGGGCCGTAGAACTCAGAAGTGTCGATGTGGTTGACGCCCAGCTCCACGGCGCGGCGCAGCACCGCGAGCGCCTCGTCGCGGTCGGCCGGCTCGCCCATCACGCCGGGGCCACAGAGCTGCATCGCGCCAAATCCCATGCGGTCCACGCTGTGGCCGCCCATCACAAAGAACTTGTCCATGGACGAATACTGGCAGGTCAGTGGCCCTCGTTGCGGCGACGCAGGTAACGCTGGAATTCGGCGGCGATCGAATCGCCGGTTGCGGCGGGCAGGTCTTCCTCGTCCTGGGCGGCTTCCAGCCGGGCGATGTAGGCGGCCACCTCCGGATCCTCGCTGGCCAGCTCGTCGACGCCGCGCTCCCAGGCCTGTGCCATTTCCGGCAGGTCTCCCAGCACCAGCGGCGTCTCCAACAGGTCCTCGATCCGCACCAGCAGCGCCAGCGTCGCCTTCGGGTTGGGCGGGTCGCTGACATAGTGCGGCACCTGCGCCCACAGGGAAACCACCGGCATCCCCGCACGGCGCACCGCGTCGGCGACGATCCCGACGATCCCGGTGGGGCCCTCGTAGTTGGAGGGTTCCAGGCCCAGTGTCGTTGCCAGCTGGGCGTCATTGGCGGTGCCGGTGACCGGCAGCGGGCGCGAATGCGGCGAATCGGTGAGCATGGCGCCCAGGATCACCACCATTGCCGGATTGACGGTACGCAGGGCGGAGACCAGGGCGGCGGAGAAGCTGCGCCAGCGCAGGTTCGGTTCGGGGCCGCTGACCAGCACCACGTCGCGTTCCGGCAGTTCGGCGACGGCGAGCTGGACGCACGGCCACTCGATCTCCCGCTCCACCGAATCGGCGATGCTCACCCGCGGCCGGTTCATCTGGAAGTCGTAGTAGTCCTCGCCGTCGATCTCGAAGACGACATCGGCGTCGTAGCTCAGCCCGATGTGGTCAACCACGTTGGTGGCGGCATCCGAGGCGTCATTCCAGCCCTCGAAGGCCATGATGACCACGGGATTGCGCAGGTTCGCCAGGGAGTCAGCCATGCCGCAACCCTAGTAGGTCCCAGAGACGGGGCGGCTATCCCTTGCGGGCGGGGGTGGCTGCGGATGCCGGACGTGTCTGCTGCAATGGACTCATGCGAGGAGCCGTCATTCATGCAGCAGGGGACGTCCGCTTCGAAGAGCGGGAAGATCCCACCATCATCGAACCCACCGACGCCGTGATCCGCACCGTGGCCGCCTGTGTCTGCGGGTCGGACCTGTGGCGCTACCGCGGGATTGCGGAAGTGAAGAAGCCCACCCCGATCGGCCACGAGTACGTCGGCATCGTCGAGGCCGTGGGGGATGCGGTCACCTCCGTGAAGATCGGTGAGTTCGTGGTGGGCGGCTTCACCTATTCCGACAACACCTGCGCCTGCTGCCGCAAGGGTGCGCACGCCAACTGTCTCAATGGCGGCGGCTACGACGGTTGTCAGGCGGAGATGATCCGCATTCCGCAGGCGGATGGCACCCTCATCGCCACCCCCGGCCAGCCCGACGAGGACCTGATTCCGCACCTGCTGGCGCTCTCCGACGTGATGTGCACCGGCTGGCATGCCGCCGTCTGCGGCGGGGTCGGCCCGGGCAAGACCGTCGCGGTGGTGGGTGACGGCGCGGTGGGCCTGTCCGCGGTGCTGGCGTCGGTGGAGTTGGGTGCCGAGCGGGTGATTGCGATGAGCCGCCACGCGGACCGGCAGGCCATCGCCCGCGAGTTCGGCGCCACCGACATCGTCGCCGAGCGCGGCGAGGACGGCGTGAAGAAGATCCAGGAGGTGACCGACGGGATCGGCGCCGACGTGGTGCTGGAGTGCGTCGGCACCGAGGATGCCCGCATCCAGGCCGTCGACGCGGTCCGCCCCGGCGGCATGGTCGGCGTCGTCGGTGTTCCCCACGGCGGGGTGGACGTGGAGCAGATGTTCTGGAAGAACAAGGGCATCCACGGCGGCGTCGCGCCCGTGCGTGCCTACCTGGAGCACCTGCTGCAGCTGGTCTGGGAACGAAAGATCCAGCCCGGCAAGGTCTTTGACCTGGAGCTGCCGCTGTCCGAGGTGGCAGAGGCCTACCAGGCGATGGACGAGCGCCGTGCCACCAAGGTGCTGCTGCGTCCCTGAGCGGGCCCGCTCATCCGCGCGTGATGGTCTGCCGTGCGATGTACGCGGCGGTGCGGCCGGTCAGATCCGGCCGCGCCCGGCGGATGCGCCCGATCAGCTCCACTTCGGAGGCCTCGGGTGCATCGGCCAGCAGGTTCTTGGCCCAAGCGGTCGCTGTGGCCTCGTCGGCAAATCCAGCGTCTCGCAGCGCCTGGCGCTGGTCGCGACGGTCGCCGAAGACCTTGTCCTTGAGGTTGAGCAACAGGTCTGAGGTCATGATCGTTCCCTTCGGAGCGGTGATGGCAGGAACCAGTCTTGAGGATGTAGCGGTTCAGGTCCTCCGTCGCACGGCGGATTTGGGCTAGTGCGATGGGAGGGAACCCAGACCATGTGTCGTGCGGGCGATCAGGGCAGGCGCCCGTAGCCGAGGACGCCGAGCTTGGCGTCGAGCCGGTGGGGGCTGATGGTGAGGTTGCGGGCGCCTTCATTGCCGCCGATGGTGGTCAGTCGGCCATCCGTGAGATCCAGGACGAAGTTGGTGTGTTGGCCGAAGGGGTCGCTGCGGTCGTAGATGACGATGTCCGCGGGGCGGGGTGAGAAATCGTTGGCAATGGGATGCCAGACGCCCGCGGTGCGCAGCGTGTCGAGCAGCGTCATGGTGCCGGGGATCCGCCAGCCGCCGGAATTCGGGTTTTGCAGGGGACGCCCGGCCTGCTTCAGCACCCAGCTGACGAAATCGGCACACCAGGCTTCCTGCACTCCTTGGCTGTACTTGGTGCCGGAAGGCTGAGCGTCGTACTCCGTCTTCAGCACCGCCAGCACTCGCTTCTGGAAGGCGTTGAGTGAAGCGGCGGGGAAGCTGGGGAAGGGGCTGGGCGACGGAGCCGGTCCCGTGCCGGGCAGGTGGGAACACCCGGCTGCCGCAGATGCGGTGCCGAGGGCCATGGCCGTCAGGACGCTTCGCCGCCTCAGCGCTGGCGAGGGGACTTTCATGGCTCAATTCTGACCGGAAGGTGATCCATCCGGAGCCACTCGTCGCGGGTGATCTCGTAGCACTCCAGGGGGCGGGGCTGACCGGCGACGACCGGTTCACGTCGCCCAACGTGGCGGTAGCCGACCCGCTCGCTGACCTTTTGGGAGGCGACGTTGTCCGGCGTGGCGGAACTGGTGGCTGATAGTGCGCCCAGTTCGACGAGGGCGAACTGCAGAATGGCGGTGCGCATGGCGACGCCCAGCCGACGCCCGCGAGCGGCAGGGATCAGGAAGGACGAGCTGTCCACCGGTTGATCGGTGATGGGATCGCGCCCCTCCAGAACCTGGAATCCGAGGGGTTGCCCGTCGCACTCCACGACGAAGGGCCAGTAGGCGTGGCCTGGTTTGGGATGGCGAAAGCCGCCCAGCCAGGCGCGCAGCCAGGCCTCGCGATGAGCCGCCAGGCTTCGTCCCGGCACGACGGGAAAGGTGGGGTCGTGGTCGAAATCGCTGGGAATCAGGCTGACCAGGAGGTCGTCGTCGGCTGCGGTGGCCGGACGGAGCAGCGCGTCGCCACAACGAAGGATCGGCATGCGCTGAACCTATCCAGAACAGTGTCCTCAAGAAATGTCCGAGGCAGCACCTAGCCTGCGGGAATGCGCATGACTGCGTTCGGGGGTGGGGGAGATGCAGGTCCGGGGGCGATTGGGCGGCTGTGATGACTTCTGGCAGCGGATTGCCAGAGGTAGTTCGGCAATGCGCCCGGGTGTGGTGATCATTCCCGAGGACTTGATCCTCGGTGACCACGAGAAGCTGACGGCCCACCGCCTCGCGCTTCACGGGGCGGATGTGGAGATGCTGCTGCCGAGCCGAGTGAAGGGGGTGAGGAATCCGGATGCGCTGGTGAATGGCGAGGTCTGGGAGTTCAAGGCGCCCAAAGGTGCTTCTCCCAAGAACACCATCTCCGACCAGTTTCGGCGCGGAGGGAAACAATGTGACCACCTGGTCATCGATCTCGCTCGATGCGCACTCTCGGAACACGTTGCGATCGCGCAGTGCGAGGAGCGATTCCACCACCAACGGAGGATCCGTCGGTTGATTGTTCTGGACGTTGAAGGCAAGGTCGCCTTCTACGGCGTCAAGCCTTAGGATGGTGTTGTAGGGGCGATGCGCCAGCCCACCAGGGCAGGCCCATCGTCCCTACTTGCAATTGTGACTATGGCCTCTCCCAGCTCGGCTTGGATGTCTCACGGGCAAACCTGTGCCCGTCCGCGGATTGTCGGTGGCCAGTGGGTTCCGCCACATCGCCCTATGGTTGAAAGCATGACTTCCACACTTGCACTCCGTGACCTGCTGCACCATCGCGTCCTCGTGGCCGACGGGGCGATGGGCACCATGCTGCAGGCCGTCGACCTGACGATGGAGGACTTCGAGACCCTCGAGGGCTGCAATGAGGTGCTCTCGGTCACTCGGCCGGACGTGATCGAAGGCATCCACCGCGCCTACTTCGAGGCCGGGGCGGACCTGGTGGAGACCAACACCTTTGGCACCAACCTGACCGCGCTGGGGGAGTACGGCATCAGTGACCGGATCGAGGAACTGGCCGAGGCGTCGGCCCGGATCGCCCGTCGGGTCGCCGACGAGTTCAGCACCCCGGACAAGCCGCGCTTCGTGCTCGGTTCGGTCGGCCCCGGCACGAAGCTGCCCACCCTGGGCCACATCACCTTCGCGGCCATCCGTGACGCCTACCAGCGCCAGGTCTCTGCCATGATCGCCGGCGGAATCGACGCCGTGCAGATCGAGACCTGCCAGGACCTGCTGCAGGCCAAGGCCGCCATCGTCGCCACCAAGCGGGCCCGCGAGGCCGCCGGAGTGGACCTCCCGATCTTCGTGAACATCACCGTCGAGACCACCGGCACCATGCTGCTCGGCAGCGAGATCGGCGCGGCGCTCACTGCGATCGAACCGTTGGGCGTCGACGTGATCGGGATGAACTGCGCCACCGGCCCGGCCGAGATGAGCGAGCACCTGCGTCACCTGGCCAAGCACTCCCGTGCCGGCGTGGGCTGCATGCCGAATGCCGGCCTGCCGGTGCTGGGCCCCGACGGCGCCACCTACCCGTTGGACGCCCAAGGTCTGGCCACCGCACTGGACCGCTTCACCACCGACTACGGCCTGAGCGTCGTCGGTGGCTGCTGCGGCACCACCCCCGAGCACATCCGGCTCCTCAACGACACGGTGGGCGGCCGCGAGGTCGTCGCCCGCACCCCCGAGCACGTCAACGGCGTCAGCTCGCTCTACTCCGAGGTGGCTTTCGCGCAGGATGCCAGCTACCTGAGCATCGGCGAGCGCACCAATGCCAACGGCTCCAAGGCCTTCCGGGAGGCGATGCTGGCCGGCAACATCGACGAGTGCGTCGAGATCGCCAAGGCACAGATCCGCGACGGCGCCCACCTGCTGGATCTCTGCACCGACTACGTCGGCCGCGACGGGGCCAAAGACATGCGGGAGCTGGCCAGCCGATTCACCACCGCCGTCACCCTGCCGATCATGCTGGACTCCACCGAGCCCGAGGTGATCGAGGCCGGCCTGGAAACCCTGGCCGGGCGCTGCGTGATCAACTCGGTGAACTTCGAGGACGGCGACGGCCCCACCAGCCGCTACGCCCGGGTGATGCCCGTCGTGCGGGAACACGGCGCCGCCGTCGTCGCGCTGACCATCGACGAGGAGGGGCAGGCCCGCACCGCCGAATGGAAGGTGCGTGTCGCCAGCCGCCTGATCGACGACCTGACGCAGAACTGGGGCATGGAGGTGGGCGACATCCTCGTGGACTGCCTGACCTTCCCGATCGCCACCGGCCAGGAGGAGACCCGGCGCGACGGGCTGGAGACCATCGACGCCATCCGCGAGCTCAAGCGCCGCTACCCGGGCGTGCGCACGACGCTGGGTGTGTCCAACATCTCGTTCGGCCTGAACCCTGCCGCCCGGATCGTGCTCAACTCGGTCTTCCTGCACGAGTGCGTCGACGCCGGACTGGACTCGGCCATCGTGCACGCCGCCAAGATCATGCCGATGGACCGGATCCCCGACGAGCAGCGCGAGGTGGCGCTGGACCTGGTGCACGACCGTCGCCGCCCAGCCACCGAGACCGAGCCTGCCTACGACCCGCTGCAGCGCTTCCTGGAGCTCTTCGAGGGCGTCAAGGCCGCGGACATGCGCGCCTCCCGTGCCGCCGAACTGGCCGCCCTGCCGCTGGCCGAGCGGCTGCAGCGCCGGATCATCGACGGCGAGGCCAAGGGCCTGGAGGCCGATCTGGACGAGGCCATGCAGTCAAAGAAGGCGCTGGACATCATCAACGAGGACCTGCTGGCGGGCATGAAGGTGGTCGGTGACCTGTTCGGCTCGGGCCAGATGCAGCTGCCCTTCGTGCTGCAGTCCGCGGAGGTGATGAAGACCGCCGTCGCCTACCTGGAACCGCACATGGAGGTGACCGACGACAGCTCCGGCAAGGGCACCATCGTGCTGGCCACTGTGAAGGGCGACGTGCACGACATCGGCAAGAACCTGGTCGACATCATCGTGAGCAACAACGGCTACTCCGTGGTGAACCTGGGCATCAAGCAGCCGATCAGCGCCATCGTCGAGGCCGCAGAGAAGTCCAATGCCGACGCGATCGGGATGAGCGGGTTGCTGGTGAAGTCCACCATGGTGATGAAGGACAACCTGGCCGAGCTGGATCAGTTGGGGCTGGGCACCAAGTACCCGGTGATGCTGGGCGGTGCGGCCCTGACCAGGGCCTTCGTCGAACATGACCTGAATGAGTCCTTCTCCGGCGAGGTCCGTTATGCCAAGGACGCCTTTGAGGGGCTGGCGCTGATGGACGCCGTCATGGCGGTCAAGCGCGGCGAACCCGGCGCGAAGCTGCCGGACATCAAGCCCCGACGGATCCCGAAGGGGCCCGCCGTGGAGATTGCCGAACCCGAGCTGGGGGTGCGCAGCGACGTCGCCCGGCCCACGCCCGACGGTGGAGTGGACGTCCCGACCCCGCCGTTCTGGGGCACCCGCGTCGTGAAGGGAATCCAGCTGGCAGAGGTGGTCGAATGGCTGGACGAGCGCGCCACCTTCCTGGGCCAGTGGGGGCTCAAGCCAGGCCGCGGGGATGACGGTGCTTCCTACGAGGAACTGGTCCAGACCGAGGGCCGGCCGCGGTTGCGGATGTGGCTGGACCGGATCAAGTCCGAGTCACTGGCGGAGTTTGCGGTGGTGCACGGCTACTTCCCGTGCTACTCGGTCGACGAGACCCTGGTCCTGCTGGATCCCGATGACCACACTCGGGAGATGACGCGCTTCACCTTCCCGCGCCAGCGGCGCGATCGTCGGCTGTGCCTGGCCGACTTCTTCCGCGACAAGGCCGAGTTCGACGCGCACGGGCCCGACGTGCTGCCGATGCAGCTGGTCACCATGGGCTCGGCCGTCGCCCGGGAGACGCAGAAGCTGTTCGAGGCCAACTCCTACCGCGACTACCTGGAACTGCACGGGCTGAGCGTGCAGCTGACCGAGGCGTTGGCGGAGCTGTGGCATGCCCGCACCCGCGAGGAGCTCGGCTACGCCGCCACCAATTCCGACGTGGACCGGGCCATCCAGAAGCAGGACTATCGCGGCTCGCGCTACTCCTTCGGCTACCCGGCCTGCCCGGAGCTGGAGGACCGCGCCAAGCTGGTCGAACTGCTGGAGCCGTGGCGGATCGGCGTCGAGCTGAGTGAGGAGCTGCAGCTGCACCCCGAGCAGTCCACCGACGCGATCGTGGTGCACCACCCGGAGGCCAAGTACTTCAACGCGAAGTAGGGGACCTCGACGGGCTCGGCCGTCGGACGTCAGATTCCCAGGAAGTCCGACCGTGTGCAGGGGCTCAAGCACGGTCCCGGAGCTTGTCGAAGGGCTCTTCGACCAGCTCAGGGACCGGCTGGGGTCAGCGGCCGCAGAACTGCCGGGTGGGTCCATTCCAGACCAGCACCTGCGGACGGCCGGTGCAGAGCGCGCTGGTGACCTGCGGCGGCTGTCCCTCCTGCGCCGTGGCCGCGGGGGCCTGCCCGTAGATTCGGGACTCGGCGCCCAGCAGGGTGCGCATGAAACTGGGGGCCGACGCGGCCTCCAGGCGGGTGTCCTTGGGGTCCAGCCCGTTCAGCCTGGCGGCCTCCTGGTAGGCCTCGTCGCGGCCCATCACGTCATCCACCAGCTTCTTGGCCTTGGCGGTCTCCGGATCGAAGATGTGCGCGCCCAGGTCATTGCGGATGGTGGCCTCCGGGATCTTGCGGTGCTGGGAGACCCAGTTGGTGAAGCCGGCGTACTCCGCGGCCAGCCCGTCGGCCCACACCTTGCGTTCCTCGGCGGTCATGGCCCGCCACGGATTGCCGAAGTCCTTGCCCTTGCCCTGGGTGATGTACTCACTGGTGATGCCGCCCGTCGTGGTCACGCCACCGGCCAGCAGCCCGCCGTCGACGGCCTTGACGTCCTTGTACTGCTCGAAGGGTCCGCTGATCACGCCGATGCTGCCGATCAGCGTGCCGTGGTCGGCGACGATCTTGTCCGCCGGTGCCATGGCGAACATCCCGCCCGACGCGCTCATCCCCTCGACGACGGCCAGCACCTTGTGCCCGGTGCGCTCCCGGTACCGGATGATCGCCTCGCCGATGGCGCGCGAACCGTTGATGGTGCCGCCCGGGGTGTCCATCCGCAGCACCAGGCCGTCCACCTCGTCCTTGGTGATCTGGTCGATCATGTCGGCCACCTCATAGCCGTAGGTGGCCTGCGTCAGGCCCATCCCCTGGTCCCCGCCGGCCATGATGGAGCCCCGGACGTCAATGGCGCGCAGGGTGTTCTTGGCGCCATCGTCGCCCCACACCGTCTCGTAGGCCGTGGTGTCGGCGCTGGCTGTGTTCCCCATGGCGGAGCCGATCCCGGCGAGTACCAGCCCGCTCAGGATCGAGCCCACCAGCGAGAGCCCGAGCAGCACCGAGCCGGCGCCCAGCGCGCCGCCGGCGCCCAGACCGAAGCCCTTGCGGAACCAGCCCGACCGATTCTGGGCGGGGGCAGGCGCCGTCCACGGCGCGGGAGCGGGCGGCAAGGGAGCACGCTGTGCGCCGCCCGGGGACGAGCCGGGTTGGGCCGGGGACGCGACGGCGGGCGGCTGCCAGGCCGGGTTGATCCCGGGCTCCTGCCTGGGCCCGGCGTCGGTGGGCCTGGCGCCGTCGGGGGAGGCCGGAGAATGCTCGGCCGCGTGCGCGCCGCCGTTCGCGGCGGCCGGGTCCGGCTGGCCCTCATTCGGCAGGCCCTGCGGGTACTCGTCGCTCATGCTCGGTTTCCCTTCCCTGGATGGTTTTGCCCTCAGTGGCTGTGCCCGTCCATCGTCGCCCATCATCACTGCTTGTCGACGCAGGTATGGCGGGGTGTCACGTCCGGTTCTGGAAGAATGGCCACACCATGACTTCTTCCTTCACCGCCGCCCGCCCGGCCGCCGTCCTGTGGGACTTCGACAGCACCCTCGTTGACACCGAACCGATCTGGATGCGGTGCGAGGTTGAGACCGCGCGGCACTTCGGCATCGAATGGACCGAGGCGGATTCCCAGGCCGTGGTGGGGATGTCCGTCTGGGGACTGGCCGATCTGCTGGCCGAACGGCTCCCAGCCACCGACCCGCATGCCGGGGCCAGCGCGGACGACGTCCGCCGGGAGCTGGAACGACGCGCCGTCGAGGCGATGGCGAACGAGGGGAGCAAGCTCTTCCTGCCCGGCGCCCACGAGCTGCTGACCGAGATGCGCCAGCAGGGGGTGCGGCTGGCCCTGGTCAGTTCCACTCCGCGCTACATCATCGAGGCGATCCTGCAGAACCTGCCGGACCTGGGCTTCGAGGTGATCGTCGGTGGAGACGAGGTGGCCAACAACAAGCCCGCCCCCGACGGCTACCTGAAGGCGGCCGAGCTGCTGGGCGTCGAGGTGACCAAGTGCCTGGTGCTGGAGGATTCCCCGACGGGTGCGGATTCCGGCAACGCCGCCGGGGCCGTGGTGGTGGCGATCCCGTCCACCGTCGCCATCGAGCAGAAGCGACGACGGGTGGTGATCGACAGCCTCGACGGCGTCACCTGCACCCTGCTCTTCCAGCTCTACCGACGCAGCATCGGCCAGCCCGCCAAGCTGGTGGCCCCGGCCATTCCTCCAAGCCAGGGGCTGTCCGGCGTGCGCAGCGGAGCCTTGCAGGCCGGTGAGCGGGTCACCCTGACCGACAACAAGGGCCGTCGACATTCCATCCAGCTGACCCCGGGCAAGAGCTTCCACACCACCAAGGGGCACATCGCGCACGAACGGCTGATCGGCCAGCCCGAGGGGATCACCATCGAGGCCAGCTCCGGCAGCGTCTTCCTGGTGATGCGCCCGCTGATGCACGACTACATGGTGGCGATGCCGCGCGAGGCCGCCGTGATCTACCCCAAGGACGCCGCGCAGATCATCATGTGGGGAGACATCTTCCCCGGTGCCCGGGTGCTGGAGGCCGGCGTCGGCTCCGGTGCGCTGAGCATCGCCATGCTGCGCGCCATCGGCCCCGAGGGCAAGCTCAACTCCTATGAGCGACGCCAGGAGTTCGCCGACGTGGCCCGCACCAATGTGGAGAACTTCCTGGGCGGGCCGCACCCCGGTTGGACCCTGAGCGTCGGTGACCTGGTGGAGACCATCCGCGACGAGCCGGTGGACCGCGCGGTGCTGGACATGTTGGCGCCGTGGGAGTGCATCGACGCGGTGGGCGACGTGCTGGTGCCCGGTGGCGTGCTCACCTGCTATGTCGCCACGGCCACCCAGCTGGGCCGGGTGGCCGACACCCTGCGCACCCACGGCGGTTGGACCGAGCCGCAGGCCACCGAGACCACCACCCGGGACTGGCATGCCGAGGGCCTGGCGATCCGTCCCGGCCACGGCTCCACCGGGCACACCGGCTTCCTGGTGCACTCCCGGCGGCTGGCGCCCGGCGTCGAGGCCCCGATGCGCAAGCGTCGCCCCGCCCCGGGTGCGTACGGTCCGGACTACCACGGCCCCCGGCCGAAGAACATCCCGATGAGCAACCAGGAGGTCCCGGACAACGGGATGGCTTCTGCGATCCCCGAGCCTGTCGAGGGGTCCCCCTCCGAGGAGTCATGAGATGACCTTCGAGCAGCCGTTCAACCCGGGCAATGCCTACAACCACCGGTTGGAGGTGGCGGAGCGGCGGATGGCCGACGCCCGCGCCGACGCCCGGAACCTGGCGGCCACCAACGAGAAGCTCAACCAGACGCTGAAGGAGGCCCGTGCCAAGCTGGTCACCCTCAAGGCCGAGGTGGATGCGCTGGCCGCACCGCCACTCACCCGCGCGCTGGTGACCGCCCGGCATCCCGCGGATGACCAGGCCGAACGCCCAGCCACCCTGGAGGTCAGCGCGCACGGCCGGATCCTGCGGGTGGCGGCCCTGCCCGAGGTCTTCGACGCCGTGACGCCCGGCGACGGGGTGCTGCTGAACGAGTCCAGCGTCGCGGTCTGGACCTGCGAGCCGCTGCTGTCCGGTGACCTGGCCACCGTGGTCGAGGCCGGACCCGGTGGGGTGGTGGTCGCCGGCCCGGGAGGCGACGAGGTGCTGCTGACCCCGGTGCCCAGCCTGTCCCAGACCCCGCCCGAGGCGGGCGACTCCGTCCTGGTGGATCGCCGCGCCGGGCTGGCCCTGGCCCGGGTGGCCCGTAGCCGGGTGGAGGAGCTGGTGCTGGAGGAGGTGCCGGACGTCAGCTATGCCCAGATCGGTGGGCTGGGCGAGCAGATCAGCCAGATCCGCGACGCGGTTGAACTGCCCTTCCTGCACCGCGACGCCTACCGTCGCTACGGCCTGACCGCCCCCAAGGGGATCCTGCTCTACGGCCCGCCCGGCTGCGGCAAGACCATGATTGCCAAGGCCGTCGCCAACTCCCTGGGGGCCGGGCTGAGCGAGGGCGCCGGCTCCTACTTCCTGAACATCAAGGGCCCCGAGCTGCTCAACAAGTACGTCGGCGAATCCGAGCGCCAGATTCGCGCCATCTTCGCCCGGGCGCGGGAGCACGCGTCGGAGGGCAAGCCGGTGATCGTCTTCTTCGACGAGATGGACTCGCTCTTCCGCACCCGCGGTTCGGGCGTCAGCTCCGACGTGGAGAACACGATCGTCCCGCAGCTGCTGAGCGAGATCGACGGTGTGGAGGGGATCGACAATGTGATCATCATCGGCGCCTCCAACCGGGAGGACATGATTGATCCGGCGATCCTGCGTCCCGGCCGGCTGGACGTGAAGATCAAACTGGAGCGTCCAACCCGGGAGGGCGCGGCCGAGATCTTCGGCAAGTACCTCACCGACGAGGTGCCGCTGCACCCCGAGGCCGGTGATGTGGCCGGGCTGATCGAGCTGGCCTGTGACCAGGTCTACGCCCACGACGAGGGCAATCGCTTCCTGGAGGTGACCTATGCCAGCGGCGCCAAGGAGACCCTGTGGTTCGGTGACTTCGCGTCGGGAGCGATGATCCGCAACATCGTGGACCGGGCCAAGAAGGCCGCCATCAAGGACGAGTTGTCCGGTGGGCCGGGCGGGGTCTCCCGGCAGGGGATCATCGACGCCTGCCGCGCCGAGTTCGTGGAGAACGAGGACCTGCCCAACACCACCAATCCGGACGACTGGGCCCGGATAAGCGGCCGACGCGGGGAACGGATCGTCTTCATCCGCACCCTGGTGGGGGAGCAGCGCGGCCAGTCCCTCTGAGGTGATCCAAGGGACTCAACCTTGGGCCCCGAGCAGGGACTCAACCACGGTCCCGAGCCTGTCGAGGGGTGGCTCAGATGGTCTGCAGCTTCTTGCGCAGCAGCAGGCGCCAGCCCACCAGGAAGAGCCCCGTCACGACGAGGGTGACGATGATGAAGGCCGTCTGGGTGCCGCCGCCCGTCGCGGCGCGCAGGCCCAGCCCACCCAGCGCGGTGCACAGCCAGACGAAGATCCCGGCGGCCAGCGAGCCGACCGGACGGCGGCGCAGCAGCAGGATCAGCCAGGCCACGGAGCAGGCCACCAGGAAGGGCCACACCACCGGGATCAGCCGGCTCACCAGGCTCTCGGAGTGGCTCAGCACGCCGATGATGGAGAACAGCACCACCAGGGCCAGGTCAACGGCCAGGACAACTTGCTTCGTCATGTCCCCACCCTATCCGGCCGGGCCCTCTGGAGACCTGGCCCTGCATGTGTTGCGCATTACCTGCCTGTCGACCTCAGTCTGCGGCCATCCCCTGCGTGTCTGAGTCACCATGACGCGCCTCATGTGCATCATTCGCAGGGGTGGCCGGGTTAGGGTGCCGAGGTGAGCATCCTGGGGCTGGAGACCGAGTACGGCGTCTTCGTCACCGGGCTGGGGCCCGAGCAGCGCCAGCCCGACCCGATCAGCCTGTCGGAGGCCGTGATCGGGGCCGTCGACGCGCCGGGCACCCGGTGGGACTATGCCGACGAGCAACCCCTGACCGACGCCCGGGGCACCGTGCTTCCGCGACGAATCGCCCACCCCGACCTGCTGACCGACGAGGTGCGACAGGCCAACCGTCTGCTGGGCAATGGCGGGCGCAGCTATGTTGACCACGCCCATCCGGAATGGTCCGGCCCCGAGGTCACCAGCGCCACCGACGCGGTGATCTGGGACCGCGCCGGGGACCGGCTGCACGCCGCCGCCGCGCGCCGCGCCAGCCAGCTCACCGGGCTGGAGATCCACCTGGTGAAGAACACCACCGACAACAAGGGCCGCAGCTACGGCTGTCATGAGAACTACCTGCTGCCCCGGGAGCTTCCCTTCGAGCGGATTGTGCAGCAGTTCACCGGCTTTCTGGTCAGCCGGGTGGTGGTCACCGGTGCTGGCCGGGTCGGGCTGGGGCAGGCGGGGGAGCAGCCCGGCTTCCAGCTCAGCCAGCGGGCCGACTTCTTCGAACGGCTGGTGGGCCTGGAGACCACCGTGAAGCGGCCGATCATCAACACCCGCGACGAGCCGCACGCGGACCAGCGCGCCCATCGTCGGCTGCACGTGATCACCGGCGATGCCAACCTCTGCCAGGTCGCAACCCTGGTCAAGGTCGGCTCTGCCCAGCTGGCGCTCCGGGCGATCGTGGCGGGCGCGGAGCTGCCCCAACTGGCCGACCCGCTGACCGCGCTGCGGGCCTTCAGCCGGGACCCGTCCTGCACCGTCACCCAGCCGTGCATCGACGGGGTGGCGCGGACTGCCGTCGAGCTGCAGCGGCTGTGGCTGGAGGCCGCCACCGGTCAGGTGGGACAACGCGACACGATCACCGATGCCGAGCTGGTGCTGCGGCACTGGGACGCGATTCTCGCCGACCTGGCCATCGATCCCGCCCGGTGCGCCGACCGATTGGACTGGGCCGCCAAGCTGCGGCTGCTGAACGGGCTGCGCGCCCGGCACGGCTGCGGCTGGGATGACCCCCGGCTGACCGCGCTGGACCTGCGCTACGCGGATCTGACCGAGGGACTGTTCATTGGGCTGGAGGCAGCTGGGGCAGTCCGTACCCTCGTCGAGGAGGAGGACGTGACCAGGGCGGAGTCCGAGCCACCGTCGGAGTCCCGGGCCTGGCTGCGCGGCACCCTGGTCAGCCGGTTTGCCGAGCACATCGTCGCCGCCAACTGGGACCGGATCAGCTTCGCCACCCCCGTCGGCGTGCGCACCCTGCACCTGACCTCGCCGTTGGCGGGCATCCGGCAGCACTACGCGGCCGTTCTGGACTCCGTGCATGAGATGCACCAGCTGCTGTCCTGGGGGGAGTCGATAGGCTGGAGCCCCCAGTCAGGTCATCGCAGTGAGAGGCAAGCGACGTGAGCGAGCAGCAGCGGGTCAATCGCATCCGCACCGGCCACGAGCAGGAGGAGCAGGTGGAGCTGCCGCAGGGCAACACCTCCGGTTCCGACGAGGGTTTCGACGCCCTGCTCGACGAGATCGACGGCCTGCTGGAGACCAACGCCGCCGAGTATGTGCGCAGTTTCGTGCAGAAGGGTGGGCAGTGAGCCAGACCCCCACCACGGGCGAACTCGGGCCCGTGGTGGTGATCGGCGCTGGCCTGATCGGCGCCTCGATCGGGATGGCGCTGACCCGGGCCGGTGAGCGCGTGCACCTGGTTGACGCCTCCAACATCCATGCCGTCGTCGCGGCCGGCTTGGGCGCCGGGCTGGTGGAGTTCCCCCGGACCGAGGAGATCAGGCTGGTGGTGGTGGCCACCCCGCCGTCGGCGGTCGTGCAGGAGGTGCTGGAGGCGCTGGAGCTGTCGCCGGCGGCCGTGGTCACCGACGTCGCGTCGGTGAAGGGGCGCGTGCTGGCGGAATTGCAGACCAGCGGGGTGGACCTGAGCCGTTATGTGGGCTCACATCCCATGGCCGGCTCGCAGCACGCCGGACCGCTGACCGCCAGCGCGGACCTCTTCCTGGACCGCACCTGGGTGGTGTGCCCACGCCCGGAGAACTCGTCGGAGGACGTCCAGCGGGTGCGGGAACTCGCGCTGTTGTGCGGGGCACGGACTGTGGAGATGGACGCCCTGGACCACGACGAGGCGGTGGCACAGGTCAGCCACCTGCCGCAGCTGATGAGCACCCTGACCGCCCAGCAGCTGCGCGGCGTCGACCCGACGCATCTGCAGCTGGCCGGGCAGGGCGTGCGCGACGTGACTCGGATTGCCGCGAGTGACCCCGTGATGTGGCGTCAGATCATCACCGCCAATGCCGGTGCCGTCCGGCACGAGCTGGAACGGGTCCGCCGCGGCCTGGACGAGCTGTTCGAGGTGCTGGACCAGCCGGACGCGCTGGAGGCCTTCATGGCACGTGGCCGGACCGCGGTGAAGTTGCTGCCCGGCAAGCACGGCGCCCATCCGGTCGATTGGGAGGCCGTCGTGGTGGAGATCCCCGACGCGCCGGGTGCGCTGGCACGGCTCTTCGTGGACATCGGGGAGGAGGGCGTCAACGTCGAGGACCTCTCGATCGAGCACGACGAGACCCGCGAGGTTGGCTTCCTCTCGGTGGAGGTCAGCCCCGCCCAAGCGGCCCGGCTGCGGGAGGCCATGGTGTCCAAGGGTTGGTCGCTGCGCCCCTGACCCACAACGATCCCCGAGCCTGTCCAGGGCGGTCCGTGGTTGGGTCGGCAGCGTCTTGGGCTTTGCGCGCAGGATGCTTCGCTAGCCTGTTGTCCGTGACCGACAGCCTTCTCATCGCCATCGACGGACCCAGCGGATCCGGCAAGTCCAGCACCTCCCGCGGCGTGGCCCAGCGCCTCGGCCTGGCCTACCTCGACACCGGCTCGCTCTACCGGGCCGCGGCAATCGCCTTCCTGGGCTCCGGTCTGGAGCCGGGGCAGGATGACGAGATTGCGGCGCTGGTCACCGGCTCGTCGATCACGCCCGGCACAGACCCCGCCAACCCGTCGACCATGCTGGACGGGCGCGACGTCACCGCCGAGATCCGCGACCCCCGGGTGAGCGAGAAGGTCTCCGTCGTGGCCACCATCCCGGCCGTACGGGAATGGCTCAATGAGCAGTTCCGCGCCATCATCGACGCCCACGGCCGGCGGATCGTGGTGGAGGGGCGGGACATCACCACCGTCGTCGCCCCCGACGCGGACGTGCGGGTGCTGCTGGTGGCCGACCCGGCGGCGCGGATCGCCCGTCGTCAGGCCGAGCTGGGTGGCGCCGTGAACGCCGAGCAGGTGACCGACCAGGTGGTGCGGCGAGACCGCGACGACGCCACCGTTAGCCAGTTCGAGCAGCCCGCCGAGGGCGTCGAGCTGATCGACTCCACCCACCTGGACCTTAGCCAGGTGATCGACGCGATCTGCCAGATGGTGCCCGCCGGCAAGCAGGCCTGAGATGGGGGAGTTGGACATCCCCCGTCAGATCCCCGACCTGTCGGTGCTGCCGACGCTGCACACCCCGCTGCTGAAGGCCTTCCGCGCCCCGGTACGCGGCGCCTTCCAGGCATTGTGGCGCGTGGAGATCCACCACCCTGAGCGGATTCCGCAGGGGCGAGCGATCCTGGCCTTCAACCATGTCGGCATTCTCGACGGGCCGCTGGCCGTCGCCGTGTCCCGGGATTCGCAGGCGATGGCCAAGATGGAGCTGTGGCGCTCCAAGCCGCTTGCCACGGTGTTGGACGGCATTGGCCAGATCCCGATTGACCGGTGGCATCCCGACCCGCGGGCGATCCGGCGCTGCGTGCAGGTGCTCCAGGCCGATCGCAAGCTGGTGATCTTCCCCGAGAGTCACCGCGGCCGGGGCGATTTCACGCACTTCAAGCGCGGCACGGCCTACCTGGCGATGGTCACCGGGGCACCCGTGGTGCCGGTGGCGCTGGTGGGCAGCGCCGTCGGCGGCACCGGGCTGCGCTCCTTGCCGAGGCCGCGGCAGACGGTGCACGTCGTGTACAGTGAGCCAGTTGCTGTGCCGGCCCAGGAGTGGCCGCGCAGAGCCGGTGAGGTCGCCGACCTCACCGAACGGTTGCGCACCATCTGTGCGCAGCACGTCCAGCAGGCCCAACGCGAAGTGGGCCTGGAACTGCCCTGAAGGACCCCCAATGACTGACTTCACCACCGACGACTTCGACGCCTTCCAGGCCGAGGTCGACGAGCAGAACACCATCAAGCCCGTGCTGGCCGTGGTCGGCCGCCCCAATGTGGGCAAGTCCACCCTGGTCAACCGGATCCTGGGCCGACGGGCCGCCGTCGTCCAGGACACGCCGGGTGTCACCCGGGACCGGGTCAGCTACGACGCCAACTGGAATGGCCGCGAATTCGTGGTGGTGGACACCGGTGGCTGGGTGAGCGACGCCCGCGGGCTGGCCCAGCAGATCGCCGACCAGGCCGAGCTGGCGATCAGCGCCGCCGACGCCGTGCTGTTCGTGGTTGACGCCCAGGTGGGCACCACCGACGAGGACGAGGCCGTGGTGCAGGTGTTGCGCCGCAGCAAGAAGCCCGTCGTGCTGGCCGCCAACAAGGTGGATGACCAGCGCACCGAGGCCGAGGCCGCGTCCATGTGGAACCTGGGCCTGGGCCAGCCGTGGGCCATCTCCGCCTTCCACGGTCGCGGCACTGGCGACCTGTTGGACGCCGTGCTGGAGGTGTTGCCCGAGGCCCCGAAGGAGAGCTACGAGCAGGTCGGCGGGCCGCGCCGGGTGGCGATCGTCGGCAAGCCCAATGTGGGCAAGTCCTCCCTGCTGAACAAGCTGTCCGGTCAGCAGCGTGCCGTGGTCAGTGACATGTCCGGCACCACCGTGGATCCCGTCGACGAGCTGTGCGAGGTGGGTGGCCAGCTGTACCGGTTGATCGACACCGCCGGTATTCGTAAGCGGGTCAAGGAGGCCAGCGGCCACGAGTACTACGCGTCGCTGCGCACCCAGGGTGCGATCGAGCGGGCGGAGGTGTGCGTCGTGGTGATCGACGCCAGCGAGCCGCTGACCGAGCAGGACCTGCGGATCCTGTCCAATGTGGAGGACACCGGCAAGGCGCTGGTGATCGCCTTCAACAAGTGGGACCTCACCGACGAGGAGCGCCGCCGCTACCTGGACCGGGAGATCGAGCGGGACCTGGTGGCCTTCAAGTGGGCCCCGACGGTGAACATCTCCGCCCTGACCGGGCGCAATGTGGACAAGTTGAGCAAGGCGATCGAGGAGGCGCTGGAGGGCTGGGAGACCCGGATCTCCACCGGCAAGCTGAACGCCTTCCTGGGCCGGGTGGCCGCAGCGCACCCGCACCCACTGCGCGGCGGCAAGCAGCCCCGGATCCTGTTCGGCACCCAGGCGCAGAACTGCCCGCCCACCTTCGTGCTGTTCACCTCCGGCCTGCTGGACCAGGGTTACCAGCGCTTCGTGGAGCGACGGCTGCGCGAGGACTTCGGTTTTGTCGGGTCGCCGGTGCACGTCGAGGTGCGGGCGCGGGAGAAGCGCGGCAAGAAGTAGCAAGCCGCCTCTCGGCGACGGCTGGACAGCGTCCATGCGCTGGCTGAGCCGCTCGAAGCCAGTGGCCGCCACCCCGAGGGTGGCGGCCACTGGCATGCCCGGCCGGCTTGGTTCTCAGTCGACGTGCTTCTGGCGCAGCTTGAGCGGGCTCATCTTCGCCCTGACAAGGAACAGCGCTCCGACGACGAGCAGAACCAGACCAGCCATCAGGTTGGCATTGATCCCACCGGTCTTGTGCAGTTCGGGGTCCGCGAACAGGCCCATCGCGGTGAGGATCAGACCGATGATCGCCAGCATGGCACCGATCAGGGCGCGGATGTCCAGCGGCTTGATCGTGCGGGTGGATGGTGTGGTGTTCATGCTCAGCTCCTCAGAAGATGCAGTTCAGGATGATGACCATCGCCATCGCGAGGCAGGCCAGTGGGATGGTGCGGTGGTACCAGGGGCGGCCGGCCTCGTCGGCGTCCACCAGGTCCGCCTTCGGGGTCTCCGAGTAGACGAAGCCGCGCAATTCCTCGCGGGGCTTCGGGGTGGTGAACAGGCTGACGACGACGCTTGCCAGGAGGTCCATCACGAATCCGGCGCTGGCCGCGACGAAGGCCAGTCCCTGGCCGGGCAGCGAGTACCAGTTGAGGCCGACGTCGGGATTGCCACCCAGCCACACCAGGATGGCGGACAACGTGCCGGTGACCAGGCCCACCCAACCGGCCGTCGGGGTGCTGCGCCGCCAGAACATCCCGAGGATGAAGGTGGCGAACAGGGGAGCGTTGAAGAAGCCGAACAGCGTCTGCAGGTAGTCCATGATGTTGCTGAAGTGGCCAGCGATCATCGCGGTGAAGATGGCGGTGACGACGGCGATGGCGGTGGCGATGCGGCCGACGCCCACGTAGTAGTCGTCGCTGCGGTCCTTCTTGATGTAGGTGCCCCAGATGTCCACGCTGAAGACGGTGTTGAAGGCGGACACGTTGGCGGCCATGCCGGCCATGAAGGCGGCCAGCAGACCGGTGATGGCCAGACCGAGCAGGCCATTGGGCAGGAGGTCACGCATCAGCAGCAGTAGTGAGTCGTTGTAGGTGACGCCGGTTCCGGCGGCTCCACCGGCGGGATGTCCGCCGGCCTTGAGCTGGGCGATCTCGGGCACCAGCACGGCGGCGAGCATGCCGGGGAGGATGGTGACAGCGGGAACCAGCATCTTGGGGAAGGAACCGATGATCGGGGTCTTGCGGGCGGCGGAGATGGACTCCGAGGCCATGGCGCGCTGCACCTCGACGAAGTTGGTGGTCCAGTAGCCGAAGGAGAGCACGAAGCCGAGGCCGAAGACGATGCCGATCACGCTCAGGGTGTCACCGGTGAATCCGGACAGGGCGTTGCCGGGCCAGGAGTTGAGCTGCTGGCCGGCCTCGGGGACCTTGGCGGCGGCCGGTGCCGCAGCGGCGTCGGAGGTGATCTTGGCGGTCAGGCCCTTCCATCCGCCGACGCGGTGCAGACCCAGCAGGACCAGGGGGAGCAGCGAGGCGATGATGATGAAGAACTGGAGGACCTCGTTGTAGATGGCGGCGCTCAGGCCACCCAGCGTGATGTAGGCGAGTACGACGGCGGCGGCGACGACCAGCGCCACCCACATCGGCCAGCCGAGCAGGGCGTGGACGATGGAGCCGAGCAGGTACAGGTTGATGCCGGCGATCAGCAGCTGGGCCAGGGCGAAGGAGATGGCGTTGACCAGGTGCGCTCCGGGGCCGAAGCGGCGCAGCATGAACTCGGGGACCGAGCGCACCTTGGAGCCGTAGTAGAAGGGCATCATGACAACGCCCAGGAAGACCATGGCGGGCACGGCGCCGATCCAGAAGTAGTGCACCGTCGGGATGCCGATCTGGGCGGCGGTGGCGGACATGCCCATGATCTCCACCGCACCGAGGTTGGCGGAGACGAAGGCGAGACCGGTCACCCAGGCGGGCAGGGAACGTCCCGACTGGAAGTAGTCAGCGGCGTCGGCAACCTGGCGCTTGGCCAGCCACCCCACGCCCAGAACGAAGGCGAAGTAGACCACCAGGATCAGGTAGTCGACGGCCTTCGCGTCGATCAGTGTTTCCAGCAGCATCGCTGTACCTTTCGATGTGAGTCTCGCCGGCTGTGCGCGGCCCGTAAATGGTACGACCACATCGTGGGGTGCTGCGATCTGGGCTCCGTGCTGGACGGGAATGAGGTGCTGCCGTCGCTTGCGGCCAGCCAATTGGCGCCGTCGACGCAGTTCCGGTAGTGTTCTTCCTCGGGTCGCCGTGGCGATCTGGACGGGCTGTAGCGCAGCTTGGTAGCGCACTTGACTGGGGGTCAAGGGGTCGCAGGTTCAAATCCTGTCAGCCCGACGTCCGAAGGGGCTTGTCAGAGCGAGTTGGCTCTGGCGGGCCCCTTCTTCGTGCCCTATACGTGCCCTATCGACTTTACAGAGCTCCCTTCAAGCCTGCATGTGGCACCTGCGTTCCCCCTAAGTGACTAGGCGTTTCTCCTAGGTTCCTTGCGCGTGTTTCCCCAGCGGCATCGCCCGTCAGTGAGATGTTCAGGCAGGCGCTCATGCACTCCTCGGGCGCGACGCCACCTGCGAACGCAAGCGCCGCGGACGCCGCTGCGAATTCGTGTGAGAGCCGGTCTGGTTCTCCGGTCCCGTGCACCAGCAGCGCCGGTACTGGTCCTGGCCCAGGGGCGAGGATGCCGTCGTCCGCTGCGACGCACATGGCGTCGAGTTCGGGCGGGATGTTTTCGCCGATGAGTGGGCGGATCATTCCGTAGGGGCATTGGCGGGTGGCCACGAGTGCGAGCTGGTAGCGCTCGGGCGTGTCCTTGCCGAAGCGCCGTGCGACGAGGTCGTGCAGTGCACGGTCGACGTCGTCGTTGATGGTGGCGAGGGTGGCTCGTCGTTCGGTGGGGACGAGGTCGAGCAGGTCCGGTAGGCGGTAGAGGCACTACCCGGCCCTGGTTGAAGGCATCGCTCCCGATGGGGTCGCTGTGGGGCAGGCGGTCAGGGCTGCGGTCGTGGCTGCCGCCTCGTCCGCTGCGTCCGCACCGCTGGCCTCGGCTCAGTGACCGCCAGCCGTCCTAGGCCCAGTGCCAATGCCGCAGCGGTGGGCGTCATCCAGCGCCGTTCGAACTCTGTTCCCAGCGCTTGGGCCGGGGTACTGGCCAGTGTGGTCAAGGCGAGGGCTCCAAGCAGCCCGCGCTCCGCCCGGGAGGCCTCCCCAGCGAAGCCGGCGCCGCGAGCCACGAGGACCATCATTGGCAGAAGGCTGGCGATGCTGGCAGCCGCGACCCGTCGGCCGGTGGCTGGATCCGTCACCCGGCCCCCACTGACAGCGGTGTGTGGCAGGCGCTGCGTGAGAACGGCGGTGTGCGTGGCAATGCTGGCCGTCACGCCACCGAATGCCAGTGCGACGGCAAAGCGAAGCGGGATCATCTCACGAAAGGACTGGACAAGCTGCACTGCTGGGACTCCCAATCTCGGCGACAGATGGTGCCGCGGGCTACCGATCCGAAGACTACGAGGCGCGCGATGCCGTAGCGCTGGCATACCTCGGCCAAGCGGTCGACGTCGATGGCTGCAGTCATGGCCACGATTCTATGGCTTCGGTGTCGGCGGCGGGGTGGATGACCGTCGAGACACTGCCAGCGGACCTGAGCACGCGAAGCTCCTCACCGCGGGCTGACCACGTCTCCGGACACTCCGGGTGCTTGACACTAGGTTTGGTCCCATGCCCTTCCGCGTCACCCGCATCCGCCGCTACCCCGTCAAGTCGATGGGCGGCGAGGAACTCCGGTTCGTCCAACTCGACCACCGGGGTGTGGCGGGCGACCGATGGTTTGCGGTGGTCGACGAGGAGGGGCACCTCGCTTCGGGTAAGGACTCGCGCCGCTTCCGCCGCCACGACGAGGTCTTCGACTTCTCGGCCCGTACCGACGGCTTCACCGTTCACGTGGACGGTGACGGGCAGAGTTGGATGGCCGGAGATCCGGGGCTGGATGCGCACCTCTCGGCGCGGATGGGCACGCCCGTCTCCCTGCGCCCCGAGGGTTCGGTCCCGCACCACGATGGGAGCCCCGTCTCTCTGGTGGGCAGTGCAACCTTCGACTGGTGTGCCCGCGAGTGGGGAATCGACGCGGACCCCCGCCGCCTGCGTGTCAACGTAGTGCTGCAGACCAGTGAACCGTTCGCAGAGGAGGCCTGGGTGGGTCTCGACCTGGCCTTCGGCATCGCGTGCCTCCACGTCACCGAACGCATCCCGCGATGCCGGATGATCGACGTGCCGCAGGACGGTGCCCCAGCTGGGGCCGGTTGGTTGAAGCGCCTCGGACGGGAGCGTGACATGAACCTGGGCGTCTACGCCCGGGTCGTCACCCCGGCGGCGATCACCGTGGGCGAGCGCGTGAAGCTGGCCGGGGGATCGGGTGCACGATGACCTGGTGCAGCACCTCCTGATAGCACCCTCGTTGTGTCGTCTGCGGATGCTTGCGACCGTCCCTACTGGGTGGCGTGATGCCGCAGAGCCGCATGGATCCAGAATTCCAGGTCCTCGTTGGTTTCGATGGCCTCAGCGTCGACTGCGATCCACCCGACGCCCATGGTGCGGCCCTTGCCCATCTCGCCGCGGCGGGCGCCGGGTCTGTTCAGGAGCTGGGGATCGTCCTCGGGTGAGACACGCACGAGGAGCGCTCCACCGCCCGCAGAGGCGCAGACCACCATCCGGTCGTCGACCATGAACGCCAGCCCGCCGAACATCTTCACCTCTCGGAGACTGGGCTGGTCGTTCAGCAGCTCGCGGATACGGTACGCGAGGGTTTCGTCGTGGGGCATGGGCTGGTCTCCTCATGCGGGACGGTGGGGCAGGGCGCCGGTGAGTTGCTCCCATCCGGCATCACGTCCCGCCAGGGCCAGCAGAATCGCCCGCGCCGAACCGGTGACCAAGGAGCCGGCGCCGTGGCTCCAGTCGAGGTCGTCGGCCTCCAGACGCACCCATCCAGTTGTCGGCTGGCGGCACGTGCCTTCGGGCTCGGTTCGGCGAGGTAGTCCCAGGTCACGACGAGGTGCTCGTCGGGGATGGGGTGGCTCAGCCCGAGCGGGGTGGTGATGTCGAGGCCGTGGACGATGACGTCCGTCAGCGGTGCCTCGGGGCCTTGTCCGGGCGGGGTGAAGCGGTGGTCGGCCTTGTCGCGCAGGATCTGGACGATCTCGGGGAAGGGACGCTGTGCCTGCTTCTTGGCGAGGGCGTCGTTTGCCGCGTCGAAGTTGCCCCGGTGACGCAGCATCGCGGTCATGAAGCCGAACATGCCGACCTCCATCGGCATGACCAGGTGTGCGGCGACCTGCTTGACGGTCCACTCACTGCACAGGCTCTGGGCCTGTTGCTGGTCAGGGGTGAGGGGTTCGAGCAGGTCGGCGAGGGATCGACGCTCGCTGGCGATGGCCGAGAACAGGTCCATGGCCTCATTCAATCATGTGTCGCGGAGAAGCGGGGGCACTGGCGATAGGTTCCAAGAGCATGACGAGCAAGGCCTCGGGGCCCACCACGTAGCAGAGGTGGCACTTGTCTTCGTACCGGAGCTGACCGCCCCCCTGGCGGGCAGTACGGGCTGCCCCTCAGCTCGGCTCATGGTCCGCGTCGCCCAGGGCGAGGATGCCGTCAGCCGTTGCGACACACATCGCGTCGAGTTGGGGTGGGATGGTCTCGCCGATGAGTGGGCGGACCATCCCGTAGGGGCATTGACGGGTGGCCACCAGTGCCAGTTGGTAGCGTTCGGGTGTGTGCTCGCCGAAGCGTCGTGCGGCGAGGTCGTGAAGGGCACGATCGACGTCGTCATTGATGGTGGCGAGGGTGGCACGTCGTTCGGTGGGGACGAGGTCGAGCAGGTCAGGTAGGCGGTAGAGGGTCATGGACTTGGCGTCGACGGGGTTCTGGCGGCAGTAGCGGGGGATGTGCACGGTGGCAGCGCGCAGGGCTTCGCGGGGGTCTGGGTGTGCCCATTCGATCACCCTATTGCGACCATTGGACCATGTCATCTAGAGATGAGTCTTTAATTGTGCCGAGTTGGCTCCAGCTGTGCGCCTATGGGGCATTCGCGGTGGTGGTGCCCTCCGCGCTGTGGCGGGTTCTGATGATCGTCGGCCTCGTCCCGGGGACTGCCTCCCTGCGGACGTTCGAGCTGGCGGGGAATCCGGGTTTGGGGTATGCCTACGTGATCGGCCTGTCGGTGGTGCAGCTGGCGACTGGCTTCCTGACCGTGGGGCTAGTGCGGCCATGGGGTCGCAGCTTGTTCGGATGGCGTGTTCCGCCGGCGTTGCCCCTCGTCCTGGGCACACTCGGGGGTCTTGCGGTGACCTGGATCTTCAACATCTCCATGGTCTCGGCCATCGCGCACGGCAAGCGGCCGGACGCAGGTCATGTCCAGGGCTGCCCCTTGGTTGTCATGGTGTGGTGCTATCTGCCGCTCCTGCTCTGGGGGCCCCTGGTCATCGCGTCGGCGTGGGGCCACTGGCGCATTCGTCGCGAGGGTGGCTGTGCGGCGAGAGTGTCTGGAAGAGACGGGCGTTGAAATCTGTGACCCGAAGCCTCTGGTCCTGTCCAGCTCGGACCCCTGCGCTCGTCATGTGCGAGTTCGTGAGTGAATCGCCCGGGATGTCCGGTGACTCCGAACCTTGGGAAGTGGGAGTCATGCCAGGCAACACGAACATGCCGACTCGGGCGGTGCGGATGTAGCACGAGGCCCGCCCGGACTATGACGGAGTTTGGCCCGTGATGGTCGAGGTCGCCGAACCGGTCGAGTTCTCGGCCTCTTGATGAGTTTCGAGTCCGCCGCCGCCGAATGGATGACCCTCCTAATGAGCGTGGCACCGCAGCGCCGGTTGGATCCAGAACTCGATTTCCTCGTCGGTCGTGACGGATGCTGGGTCGACGGTGAGCGCGCCGCAGGCGCGGCAGCGCAGACCCCGGATCTAGGATGACCAGCAGTCGACGAGAGGGTGCAGTCATGCAGTACCGAGGGCCGTGGCCGGACATCGAGATCCCCCGGGCCACCCTCTACGAGCTGATCTTCGCGTCGATGAGCGCCGAGGATGCCCAGCGGGTGGCGATCGACCACGCCGAGACCGGCCAGGTGCTCACCTACGGCCAGCTCAAGCAGCAGGTGGACTCGGTGGCCAGCTGGATCCATGCCCACGGGCTGCAAGCGGGGCAGGTGTGCGCTGTCGCCCTGGCCAACGGCCCGGAGCACGCCGTTGCCTTCCACGGCATCCTGCGCGCCGGCTGCATCGTCACTCCCGTCAACACCGCTGCCTCGCCGCAGGAGATGGCGCGGCAGCTCACCCTCACCCAGGCCCGGCTGGTGATCACCAGCGCAGACCTGGCCGACACGGTCCGGGACGCCCTGGACACGGCCGGCCTCACCGGCAACCACCTCGTGGTGGTGGGGGACAGTCCGCAACCGGCCACTACCTGGCAGGAGTTGCTCCGCCACGACCCGGCACCGCCCACCATCTCGATGGACCCGGCCACCAGCGTTGCCTGCCTCCCGGTGTCCTCCGGCACCTCCGGGCTGCCCAAGGCCGTCATGCTCAGCCACCGCAACCTGGTGGCCAACATGATGCAGTTCTCCACCGCGTTGAGTCACCTGGGCGACGACAATTCCATCGTCGCCTTCCTGCCCTTCAGCCACATCTACGCACTGAGCACGACGCTGAACTTCGGTCTGTGGCGCCGTTTCCCGCTGTACACCATGAGCGCCTTCCAGGCGCACCTCTTCCTGGACATCGTCGCCACCCGGCGGCCCACCATCCTGTTCATCGTCCCGCCCGTGGCCACCTTCCTGTCCCGCAACCGGGCCATCGAGACGATCGACTGGGATTCGGTGCGGCTTGTGGTCAGTGGCGCGGCGCCGCTGGACCAGGGCGTCGGCGAGGAACTGGAACGACGCCTGTCCACCCGCGTCGTGCAGGGCTACGGCATGACCGAACTGTCACCGGTCACCCATGTCCTGCCGCCCGACCGGACGGACCTACCGCTGGGCACCATCGGCCAGGCCATCTCCAACACCACCTTCCGCGTGGTGGATCCGGCCACCGGGCGCGACGTGGAAGCGGCCCCACCGGGAGACTGGTCCACGCCGGGGGAACTGTGGGTGCGCGGGCCGCAGGCCATGCTCGGCTACCTCCACGAACAGGACGCCACCGAGGCAACTCTGGATGCCGACGGTTATGTCCACACCGGTGACCTGGTGCAGGTGGACCACGAGGGGACCACCCGCATCGTGGACCGGATCAAGGAACTCATCAAGCGGCGCGGCTTCCAGATCCCACCCGCGGAACTGGAGGCCCACCTGGTGGCCCATCCCGACGTGGTCGCGGCCGCCGTGCTGGGGATCGGCCAGACCAATGGGGACCAGGTACCCCACGCCCTGCTGGTGCTGCGCGAGGGGGCGGACCCGGCCAGTACGCCGGAAACGGTGGTTCATTGGGTCAACCGGCAGGTGGCCCAGTACAAGCACCTCGGCGGCGCCACCGTCGTCGACGAACTGCCGCTGTCCGCCGCCGGCAAGATCCTGCGTCGCGAATTGCCGCAGGTATTGGCCCGGGCCCGGGCGGTCTGTTGACCGGCTGTGCTCAGCCGAGCACCAGGCGGTGGCGACGCACCTCGAACCGCACCGCCTGGCCCGGGGCGGCCTGCGACAACAGGTCCGCGTCCACACCGTCGACCACCGCGATCACCGGATAGCCGCCGGTGGTGGGGTGGTCCGGGCCGAAGACCACGGGCAGGCCACTGGCGGGGACCTGGACGGCGCCGCGACGGGTTCCCTCGCTGGCCAGCTCGCCGGTGGCCTGCCGGGTCAGGGGCTGACCGTCCAGCCGACACCCCACCCGGTCCGTCTGGTCCGTGACCCGCCACTCCTGACCGGTGAAGGACTCGCGTGCCGCCGGGGTGAACCAGTCCTCCCGGGGACCCCAGACGGCGCGCAACGTCAAGCACGCGCCCACCGACGGGGTTGCCGCGCCCAGATCCGTGCCGGCCACGGTGCGTTGCTCACCATTGCCCACCACCAACTCGTCGCCGACCCGCACGACGGCCGGGCCCAGACCACGCGTCGGATCGCTGGACAGACTGCCGAAGACGGGGACCCCATCCAGGCCACCCCGCACCGCCAGGTAGCTGCGGAGCCCCCGCACGGGTGCGCCCAACTCCAGCAACTGGCCGTCGAGCAGCAGGACGGGGGACCGCAGAGCCACCGGGCGGCCGTCCACTCGCAGCGGGCACTCGGCCCCGGTCACGGCCACCAGGGTGGGAGCGCCGTGGTGCCGCAGGGCGATGTTGCCCAGCAGCACCTCCAGCCCGGCCGCCTCGGGTGGGTTGCCGACCAGACGGTTGGCCAAGGTGTGCGAGGCGCGGTCCCAACTGCCACTGGCGCTGATCCCCAGGTGCGCAAGACCCGGTCTTCCCGCATCCTGCACCATGGTGCGCAGGCCGGCGGACTCCACCGCGAGATGGCTCATCGCATGCCCTCCTCGACGAAGCGGATCCGGGCGCCGGGGGCCAGCAACGCCGGTGGGGTGCGCTCGGGATCCCACAGGGGAGCGTCGGTGCTCCCGATCAGTTGCCACCCTCCGGGGGAGGCCTGCGGATAGATGCCGGTGAACTCGTCGGCCAGTGCGACGCTGCCCGCGGGAATGCGCGTGCGAGGCGAACTGAGCCGCGGGACCGTCAGACCCCCGTGTTCGCCACTCAGGTAGCCGAAACCGGGCATGAAACCCGCGAACTCCACCGTCCACAGTTGCCCCGTGTGTCGGGCGACGACCTCGCGCACGCTGACCCCCACGACCTCGGCCACCTGGGCCAGGTCCTCACCGTCGTAACGGACCGCGATGGTGGTGGGTTCACTGGCCGTCTGGGTGGTGGCGGGCAGCCCGGCCCGCACCAGGGCGTTGACGTGGTCGACGATCCCTTGGAGTTGTTCGGGGCCGGCGGCCGAGAGCAGCACCGTGCGCGCGGCCGGCACCAGCTCCACCAAGCCGGCGGGCGGTTCCTCCAGCAGGACGCGGTGGAGGCGACGTCGCTGGTCGGCGTCGGCCAGTTCCACCAGCACGGCATCGGCGCCGGCGCTGAGCAGGCGGGGGGCCGGTGTGGTGCTCATGCGAAGGCCCGCAGGGTGATCCCCGCCCCCGCCAGGGCCCTGCGCACCTCGACGGCCATCGCCACCGCACCGGGGGAGTCCCCGTGCACGCAGATGGAGTCGGCCGAGACCGTGACCTCACTGCCGTCGACGGCGGTGATCCGCCCGGTGGTGACCAGTTGGACCATCCGCTGGGCCACCGCAGCCGCATCGTGCAGGACGGCGCCGGGCTCGCGTCGCGAGACCAGGGTGCCCTGGGCGGTGTAGCCGCGGTCTGCGAAGGCCTCCCGGGCGATGGGCAGGCCCCGTGCGACAGCCAGGTCCAGTACCACGGCCCCGGGCAGGCCGAGCAGCGTGATCGGCTCGGGGCGGGTGCTGCTGAACATCTCCAGCGCGTCCACCACTGCCGTCGCCTGCGCCTCGTGGGCCACGATGGTGTTGTAGAGGGCTCCGTGTGGCTTCACGTAGGTGACGGTGGTGCCGGCGGCCAGTGCGATGGTGGACAGCGCACCGAGCTGGTACAGCACCTCATCGCGGAGCTGGGCGGGGGGCAGGTCCAGAAAGCTGCGGCCAAAGCCCGCCAGGTCCCGGTAGGCGACGTGGGCCCCGACGGCAACCCCGCGCTCGGCGGCCAACCGGCAGGTCTGCAGCATGACGCTGGGATCACCGGCGTGGAAGCCGCACGCCACGTTGGCGCTGCTGACCACGTCCAGCAGGGCCTGGTCATCGCCCATCCGCCAGGCGCCGAAGGACTCACCGAGATCGGCATTGAGGTCGATGGAGCGTTGCGGGGCTGAGGTCATGAGACCAACAGTGTTGAACAATCCGCGCTGCTGTCAAGATGTGAGCAGGAATCCGGCGGTTCGAGGAGAAAGCGATGGATGCCCAGCAGAGCCAGCACGACGGTGGTCCACGGGCCGAGCGGTGCGCCCGCGCGCTGCAGGCCGAGATCCTGGCGGGCCAGCTCCATCCCGGCTCTCGGCTGGACGAGGCCGAGCTGGGGGAGCGGCTGGGCGTGAGCCGCAACACGCTGCGCGAGGCCTTCCGGCTGCTCGCCCACGAACGCCTGGTGGAGCACGTGCCCAACCGCGGCGTCTTCGTGCAGACCGTCGACCCGGCCACCGCCCGCGACGTCTATGACGTGCGACGGCAGTTGGAGGTGGGCGCCCTCGACGCCGTCCTGGCGGCGCAGGCACTGGGTCAACCCCTTCCCACACAGCCATTGAGGGCCTTGCGCCAGGCTGTGGCGCGCGCTCAGGAGGCCGCTTCACGCGGCGACTGGACGGGCGTCGGGACCGCCAACGGGGATTTCCACCTGGCGCTGGTCGCCCTTTCGGGCAATGCGGTGGCCGGGCATGTGATGCGTTCCCTGGTGGGCCTCACCCGGTTGCGCTTCCTGGCGCTGGGCAATCCGCGAGAGGTGCACGAGGGCTTCATCCAGGAGAACGAACGGATCGCCGCCCTGTTGGAGGCCGGCCAGGTGGCGCGCGCCCGGGTGGCGCTGGAGGTCTACCTGCTCAGGGCCCAGCAGGAGCTGGCCTGAGCCCTTGCGGCAGTTTTTTCGCGGCCCGGTCTTGGCAAGATCGTTCAACACAATCTAGGGTGCGGGAGTTGCGTCGGACTGCGACGCCCAATCCCAAGGAGGGGACATGTGGGTCCTTCTCGCCGTCGTCATCGTGGTCGTCGGCTTTGCACTGCGGATCAATTCCATGCTCGTCGTCGCGGTCTCCGGCATTGCCGCCGGGCTGATCGCCGGCATCTCGCCGGTCAGGATCATCGAGGCCTTCGGCACCGGTTTCGCGTCCTCCCGGTCGGTGAGTGTCTTCATGATCGTGCTCCCCGTCATCGGGCTGCTGGAGCGCTACGGCCTGATGCAGCAGGCACGCACCGTGATGGGCAAGCTGAAGGGCATGACGGCCGGCCGCCTGCTGGTGGCCTATCTCGCCATTCGTCAGGTGACTGCCGCCTTGGGGCTGGCCGCAATCGGCGGCCCCGCGCAGGCGGTGCGTCCGCTGATCGTCCCGATGGCCGAGGCGGCGGTGGAGCGGTCCGAACCGCGCTACACCACGGCGATGCGGGAGAAGCTGCGTTCGGCTGCCTCCTCCGCTGACACCATCGGGTTGTTCTTCGGCGAGGACTGCTTCATCGCCATCGGCTCGATCCTGCTGATCACCGGTTTCGTCGACGCCACCTACGGCCTGAAACTCGAGGCCATCCAGATCGCCCTGTGGGCCATCCCCACCGCCATCTGCGCCTTCCTGCTGCACGCGCCCCGGCTGCTGCGCCTGGATGCCCAGCTGGCCCGGATGGCCCGCGAGTCCGACGTCGCCCAGGAGGCCTGAGCATGGTCAAGGTCGAATGGTTCTACTGGCTGTGCGCCGCTGCCTTCCTGGTCACCGCCATCATCCGGCTGCGGGATCGCAGCGACGCCAAGCGGTACGGTTCCGCCCTGTTCTGGTCCATCGTGGCCTTCTGCTTCTGCTACGGCACCTTCGTGGTCAACAAGACCGCGCCGGCCCTGGTGGAGGGCGTCGCGGTGCTCTGTCTGGTGGTGCTCGCCGCGCTGGGCTATCCCGGCCGCGGAACGGTGGAGACCACCGACGACGCCACGCGGGAGCGGAGCGCCGCCCGCCTGGGCAACTGGTTGTTCGTGCCCGCCCTGGTGATCCCCGCCGTCGCTGGCCTGTTCGCCGTGATGGGCATGCGCAACCTCAGCATCGGCGGCCGGCCGCTCTTCGAGGCGCACATGGCCACCATCATCGGGTTGGGCGCCGCGGCGATCATCGCCCTGGGGGTGGCGATGGCCAAGTTCCGGGTGAGCAACCCCGCCGAGCCCTTCCGGGAGGGCGACCGGCTGCTGGGCCACATCGGCTGGGCCGCGATTCTGCCTCAGTTCCTGGCCACGCTGGGCATGCTGTTCAAGGACGCCGGTGTGGGGGAGGCCGTCGGCCGGGTCACGAAGATGATCCTGCCCGACGGCAAGCTGCTGGCGGCCGTGGCCGTCTACTGCATCGGCATGGCCCTGTTCACCATCGTGATGGGCAATGCCTTCGCGGCCTTCCCGGTGATGACGGCGGCTGTCGGGTGGCCGGTGCTGGTGGAGCAGTTCCATGGCAGCCCCGCCCCGATCTTCGCGATCGGGATGCTGGCGGGCTTCTGCGGGACGCTGTGCACGCCGATGGCGGCCAACTTCAACCTCGTGCCCGCCGCTCTGCTGGAGCTGAAGGACAGTTACGGACCCATCAAGGCGCAAGTGCCCACCGCCCTGCCCCTGCTGCTGGTCAACATCGTGATCATGTACCTGGTCAGCTTCCCCGGTGTCGGGCTGGGCTGAGCGCCGCTCGGTGGTCTGCTGGCCGGGCCGGGGACGCCCCGGGCCCGGCTCAGCCGTGGAGGCCGGTCAGGAAGCTGATGATCACGGCGATCGGGGTGATCACGGCCAGGTGGGTGAAGTGCTGGGTGACGTCCTTGGTGTCCGACGGACGTGGGTCTGCGGCGCACCGGACGAAGCCCAAGGCGGTGGCCGCCCCCAGCGCGGCGGTGGCCAGGGTGGCGGCGGACCGGGACATCCAGAAGTGGGGGCCCCAGTAGACGACGGCCAGGGCCACGATCGCAGCCAGGGCCACGAGCAGACCGATCATCAACGCAAATGGGTGGCGCATCATCCAGCGGACCGGCAGCTTCACCAGGCCGACCAGCGCCCCGATGCCGGCCGCCGGCCCCCACAGGGCGCTGTAGTGGACCCGGAGCTCGGGCGCGCCCTCGGCCCACAGCCCGCCAACCACCATGGCGAACATCATCGACGCGGTCATGGCGCCCACCAGGACGATGCCCTGGATGTGGGTGGGATTGGCCTCCCGCATGGCCTGGTCGAGGTCTTGATGCTGGGTCACCCGCCCGACCCTACCCGACGGTCAGGTCCATTCGCGCTTGTCGTCAGGCCAATGCAGCGCTTTCCAGCGCCAACAGCGCCGCCTTGGCCCCCAGCCCACCCAGATAGCCGCCGAGGCTGCCGTTACTGCGCAGCACGCGGTGGCACGGCACCACCACCGGCAGCGGGTTGGTGGCGCAGGCGCTGCCCACGGCCCGCACCGCCCGCGGATTGCCAACCTCCTCGGCCAGCTGCGCGTAGGTCCGGGTCTGGCCGTAGCCGATCGACGACAGGCGGTCCTGCACCGTGCGTCGGAAGCCGGTGGACAGCCGGCGGTCCAGGGGGAGGTCGAAGGTGCGTCGGGTGCCGGCAAAGTACTCCTCGAGCTGGCGGGCCGCCGCCCCCAGGCGCGACGGATCCTCCACCGGCCGGGCATCGAGCGTCCGGGTCACACCCTCAAGCACCGTCGGGAAGCCCTCGCCGGCGAAGGCCACCCGGACCAGCCCCGCCTCGGTGGCGACCAGCAGCAGGGGGCCGATCGGGCTGTCCACGGTGTGGTGAAAGATCTGCAGCTGCCTCGGGGTGGGTGGCGCGGTGGTGTGGCGTGTAGACATGAGTGCTCCAAGCTGTTGCGGGCAGCCAACGGTCCGGCTCCACGCGTTGCCATCCACGGTACCGGGCTGCGGCCGTCGGGCCGGCAGCGTGCTCGGGGGAGACCCGGGAGACCGCACCCCACCGGGGTGCCGGTGGGCTGCGGTCATGCTCTGCGGGGCTCAGCCCTTGACCGTGCCCAGGATGCGCATAGGGATGCCCAGCCGAGGATTGGCGGCGCGGACCCGCACCAGCTCGCCGTTGACGCTGACCAGCACCACTGCCAGGGCACTGGTCCGGTCCGCGGAGACCAGGTAGCGGGTGACCTTGCCATCCTGCCAACTGCAGTCCACCCGGTAGCCGCCGCGGGCCCGCAGACCCGTGAAGGATCCCCGTTCTGCCCACTGGGTCGGGATGGCCGGCAGCAGCCGCAGGCGGCCGTCGTGGCTCTGCAACAGCATCTCGGCGATTGCCCCGGTGATACCGAAGTTGCCGTCCAGCTGGAAGGGCGGGTGGTTGGCGAACAGGTTGGGCAGCATGTTGTAGGTCAGCAGGCCCGAGACCATCTCACCAGCGCGGAAACCGTCGCCCAGCCGGGCGAACAGCGCGGCTCGCCACGGCCACGTCCAGGAGCGACGGCTGTCGCCCGAGACGGTGGCGGCGCTGAAGGCCACCCCGTCCTTCTCCCCGCAGCGGGCCTTCAGGGAGACCAGGGCGGCCTGCTGCAGCCGGGGCTGTGCGGCCGTGATCTGGTGCCCCGGGTAGACGGCGAACAGGTGCGAGGTGTGGCGGTGGACGTCCTTGGGCTGGTCACGGTCGGTCTGCCACTCCTGCAGTTGCCCCCAGGAGCCCACCTTGTTGGGGGCCAACCGGGAGCGCAGGTCCCGGATCCGGGCCTGGTAGCGGAGGTCGACGCCCAGTACCTTGGCGCATTCCAGGTAGTTGGTGAACAGCTCCCAGACGATCTGCTGATCGTGCATCACCCCGTCCTCGCGGGGGCCATGCTCGGGGGACCAACCATTGGGTGCGACGAGGGTGCCGTCGGGCAGCTCCTTGAGCCGGTGTTCCCAGAAGCGGCAGATCTCGGTGATCATCGGCAGACCGTGGGTGCGCAACCAACGTCGGTCCTGGGTGAAGGCCCAGTGCTCGTAGAAGTGCAGCGCATACCAGGCGCTGGCGACGGTGTTCCACTCCCAGCCGTTACCGCCGAAGATGCTCTGCGAGGTGCGGGCCGTCCAGCCGGGCGTGTCCGCCCCGAAGGCCTTGCGGGTGGCCACCCGGCTGGGGACCGCCACCTGTTCCACGAAGGCCAGCAGCGCCTGGTGGCTGTCGGACAGGTCCGTGGTTTCCGCGCCCCAGTAGTTCATCTCCACATTGATGTTGGTGTGGTAATCACTGGCCCAGGCCGGCTCATTGGACTCATTCCACAGGCCCTGCAGATTGGCCGGCAGGCCGCCCGGCCGCGACGAGCTGGCCAGCAGATAGCGGCCATGGTTGAAGGCCAGCTGCTCCAGCTGGTGATCGGCGGCTCCACCGGCCCGCAGGGCCAGCCGACGGTCGGTGGGTATCAGGGCCAACCCCTCGCCGCTCCCGCCCCAGGTCACCTGGCAGCGGTCCATCCGCTGCGAGAAGTCGGCCACGTGCCGGGCACGCAACTGCCGGTGGCCGGTGCGGACCGCGGCGCTCGCCCGCGACGCGAGGGCCGGCGCCGGGTCCGCCCCACGCCAGCCGGCACCGGCATCCAGGCGGTAGTCGGTGCCGGCGTCCAGCACCAGCACCAGCGTGTGGGCGCCGCTGACCTGCAGGGTGGCACCCTCGACGCGCAGTTGGCCGTCGCACTCGACAACCGTCACCCGGGCGGCGTGCCGCAGGCCATTGCCCAGCGTCCCCGCGAAGGACAGGACCCCCGGTTCGGCGAGCGTCGGCGCGCCCCTCTGCGCGGAGGCCAGTTCCAGGGTGCAGGCGCGCGGCTGTTCGCTGTGGTAGCGCAGGACGATGACGTCGTCGCTCCGGCTGGCGAAGGCCTCGCGGTGCTGCCCGCCGTGCCGGTCGATGTGGGTGGCCGTGCCCACGCCCTCGCGCAGGTCCAGGCTGCGTCGGTAGTTCACGACGTGCTCGGGGCGCGGCCGCAGGGTCTCGGTGAGTTCGACGTGCTCCAGGGCCAGCGCCTGGGTGGCGGTGAAGACCAGCCGGTAGAGCACCGCGGCTTGGGGCTTGGCGACGCTGCCGGTGAAGGGCGCGTGGGCCGTCAGCATCCGGTCGTCCTGACGGTCCAGTTCCTGCCAGGAGACCCCGTCGGCGGAGGACTCCAGCCGCCAGTTCAGGGTGGCGTCGGTGGCGCTGGTCACGGTGTAGCCGCTGACCGTGCGGGCTGCGTCGGCTCGCCACTGCCAGCTCACCGGCTGGTCGGTGGCCGCCACCTGCCAGGCGGTGTCGGGGCTGCCGTCGACGCTGGCGGCCAGGGATGCGTCGTGGCCGGTGGGAGAGCTGATGAAGACCTCCCCGGAACTGGGCAGGGGCTGCTCGTCGGTCCAGCTCACCGTCAGGGCGCCGAAGTTGAGGTAGCTGCCGAAGCCCGTCATCGAGGTGTCGAAGGCGCCATCGGGCTTGCCCGCCAGCGCGTTGTCGTAGTTCTTCTGCCCACCCCAGAGGCTGATCTCATTGAACTGCACCCGGTCCTGGTGCAGGCCGCCGAGCAGCATGGCACCCAGCCGGCCGTTGCCGATCGGCAGGCCGTGCTTGGACCAAGTGGTGCCGGGCAGTTCGTACCACAACACCCGGCGGGCGGCGTCGGTGCTGGCCGCTGGGGACTTGTCGGGCACGGTGTCCTTGCTGGGCAGGGCCCCGACGGGGCTGGGGTTTGCGTGGGCGGCGGACACCGCGAGCGGTGAGAGCGCGGCGCCGCCGCCGATCTGGAGCAGGGTGCGTCGGGTCAGGTCACAGGGGGACATCGTCGTCAGCCACTTTCGTCGTGCGATTCTTGCCCGTGTCATTTGTCCATGCACAGAACAAAACGTCAAGGAATCGCTCACCCGTGGTGACGGATTTGCCGGGTCAGGCCGGATGACGACGCGCGAAGTCCGCCTGCCGACGGAAGGTCTCCCGCAGCGCCGGGTAGAGGCCCTCCTGGATCTCCGCCAGCTCGCGGTAGACCTCGTGCGCGGCCAGGTTCGGTTGCACCACCTCACCCAGGTGGCACATCGCCAGCGCGGTCTCGGCCATCGAGCCGTGCACGCCCAGGTGCGCCATCGCCATCACCGCGGCGCCCAGGGCGCTGACCTCCTCGGTCTCGCAGAGGGTGAGCGGCAGCCCCAGCGCGTCGGCCATCATCTGGCGCCACAGGGGGCTGCGTTGACCCCCGCCCATCACCCGGACGCTGGTCAGCGGGGTGCCGGTGGATTCCTGCAGCCCGACGAGGTTGCGGGCGACGGCCACGCTCAGCCCCTCCAGGATGGCCCGGTAGATCTCTGGCCGGCCGTGGGAGCCGGCCACCCCGACGATGGCGCCCTTGGCCAACGGATCCCACTCCGGGCTCTGCACAGCATTCCAGTAGGGCAGCACGCTCAACCCGCCGCAGCCGATGGGCACCGCCGCCGCGGCCGCGTCCAGCGCCGGGTCCGGCTTGCCCTCCAGCGCCGGATCGCCCAGCTGGCTGCGGAACCAGCCAGCCAGGTAAGCGCCGGAATTGTGCACCACCTCCAGCACGTAGTGGCGGGGCAGGCCGGCCGCGTCGGTGCGGTAGACGTCGGCGGTGCGGTATTCGGGGCAGTGGACTCCGGCCACCACCGCGGTCCCCATGTTCAGGTAGGCCTCGTCAGGACGCACCGCGCCACAGCCCAGGCCAGCCGCCTGCCCGTCGCCGCAGCAGGCGATCAACGGGACGGGGCCCGGCAGACCGAAGCCGGCGGCCACCTCGGGCAGTAGGTCCGCGAGCACCTCACCCGGCGGTACCAGATCGGGCAGCTGGTCGCGCCGCAGGCCGGCCGCCTGGATCAGTTGGTCGCTCCACTGCAGTGCCCCCATGTCGAACAGCCCCAGGCTGTCGGCGGTCGCCACGGAATCCAGCCACTGGCCGGTCATCGCGTGCACCAGGTAGCCGTGCACCCCAGTCACCTTGCTGGCGCTGGCCAGGTTCTCCGGCTCGTGATCATGCAGCCAGGCGATCTTGTAGATCGACGGGGTGACGTCGGGCTGGAAGCCGCTCAGCCGGTGCACGTCCTCACTGCCGATCCGCGCCACCTGCTCGCTGGCGCGCCCATCCAGCCACAGGATGCCGGGCCGGATGGGTTCGCCGGCCTCGTCCACCAGGGCAAAGCTCTGCCGCTGGGGAGTGATGGCCATCGCCCGGATCCGCTTCCGCTCCGGCTCGGCCAGCTGGCCGACGGCCTCCCGGATGGCGTCGCGGGTGCTGCTCCACCACTCGCGCGGATCCTGCTCATAACGGTCCATTCCCGGGGTGAGCATGGCCACCGGGCGGCTGGCCTGGGCCAGCACCTGCCCGGTGGCGTCAACGACGAGAGCCTTAGTGCTGGTCGTCGAGGAATCGACGCCGATCACCAGTGGCGTGGTGTCCATCTGCAAACCTCCAAGTCCGTGAAGCGACGGTGCATCAGGCATCCAAGCCTAGGACCCCCGGGGACAGCGGAGGGATTCAGGGGGTGGGTGCTCCGCCATCGTGGTCACGGGTGCTTGCAAAGCGCTCCCGATACTCCGAAGGGGTGCTGCCCAGATGCTTGGCGAAGGCCCGACGTAGGCTCTCGTCGCTGCCGAAGCCGCTGGCCAGAGCAGTCTCGGTGACGGTGTATCCATCCAGGATCAACCGGCAGGCGTGGTCCAGCCGCAGCTCGGTGAGCCATCGGGCGGGGGTGGTTCCCAGCTCGTCGGTGAACAAGCGGGCCAGATGCCGTGGGCTGAGGTTGGCCGCGCGCGCCATGCTGGCGACGGTGTGCTGGGCCGGATCGGTGTGCACCGTCTGCAGCAGGTCATGAAGTTGCCCGGTGCGGGGCAGCGGATGGCGCAGGGCGGGGGAGAACTGGGACTGGCCGCCGGGCCGGTGCAGGAAGACCACCAGATCCCGGGCAATCTCCCGAGCGGCGGCGGCACCTCGCTGCAATTCCACCAGGTACAGCGCAAGGTCGATTCCAGCACTGATCCCGGCGGAGGTGACGAAGCGTCCGTCGTGCACGTGCAGCACGTCCGGTTCCACCTGCACGCCCGGGTAGCGTCGGGCCAGCAGTTGCGCCTCTCTCCAGTGCGTGGTGGCGCGTCGCCCTTCCAACAGGCCCAGTTCGGCCAGCACGAAGGCGCCGGTGCAGACCGACGCCACCAGCCGTGCTCGCTCCACCCCCAGCCGGGCGGCGGCCAGCAGAGTGGGGTCCCAATCGCGGTGGGGCAGGTCGTCGGATCCGGGCACCACCAGCACGTCCAGGGCCGGGCATTCAGCCATCGGCAGCGTCGTGGCCAGGGTCATCCCGCAGCCCGTCGTCACGTGGCCGCCGTCGGCCGAGAGGTAGCTGAGTCGAAACCCGCGGGCGCGGGAGAAGACTTCGGCCGGGCCGGAGACATCCAGCAACGTCACCCCGTCGAAGACCAGGAGACCGACGTCGGTGATGTCCGAATCCGTGGGGTGATCCGTCCGCAATGACATGGCATGAGTCTAGGGCGAATCCCAAGAATGGACGGTGACCCAGCCCACGGCGAAGCCACCTACCAGAGGGAGGAATCCATGCCCGAGACGATTGCGGGAATCCAGATCCCGGACAGCAGCTTGGCCACAGCCGCCACCGAACTGGTGCGGGATGCCTGCGACGACGTCGTCTTCCACCACAGCCGACGGGTCTTCTTGTGGGCCAGCCTGCGCGGGCAGCGCGACGACAAGGACGTCGACCCAGAACTGCTCTATGTCGCCGCGATGTTCCATGATCTGGGCCTGACCGACAGCTTCGGCACCCAGCACCAGCGCTTCGAGATCGACGGGGCGGACGAGGCCCGTCGCTTCCTGACCAGCAACGGGATCGCGGACAAGGAAGCCCACCAGGTGTGGACGGCGATCGCCCTGCACACCACGCCGGAGATCCCGCTGCACATGGAGCCGGTGGTGGCGCTGCTCACTCGAGGCGTCGAGCTGGACGTGCTGGGCATCGGCTATGACCAGATGACCAGCCAGGAACGGGAGGCGGTGGTGGCCGCCCACCCCCGTCCCGACTTCAAGAACCAGATCCTGCGGGCCTTCACCGACGGCCTGAAGGACCGCCCGGAGACCACCTTCGGCAATGTGAAGGCGGACGTGCTGCAGCACTATCTGCCGGGCTTCGAACGCGGTGACTTCGTCGAGACCATCCTCAACTCGCAGTGGAGCGAGTGACCAGCACATCGAGCCAGACCAATCAGGAAGAGAGAGAACCATGAACGAACGGATCAAGAACGCTGCCCTGCTGGGCAAGGTGATGTCCGCCGACGACGCCGCCCAGTTCGTCGAGCACGGCGCCCGCGTGGGTATGTCCGGCTTCACCGGCGCCGCCTACCCCAAGGCCCTGCCGACGGCCATCGCCAACCGGGCGCGTGAGGCCCACCAGGCCGGCCGGGAGTACCAGATTGACCTGTTCACCGGGGCCTCCACGGCTCCGGACTGTGACGGGGTGCTCGCGGAGGCGAATGCGTTGCGCTTCCGGATGCCCTACCAGTCGGACCCCACCATGCGGGCTGCGATCAATGCGGGCGCCATGAAGTACGCGGACCTGCACCTGTCGCACTCCGCGCAGCAGGTGGAGGAGGGCTTCTTCGGCACCCTGGACGTGGCGATCGTCGAGGCCAGCCAGATCACCGCCGACGGGCACATCATTCCCTCGTCGGGCGTGGGCAACAACGTCGAATACCTCAATGCCGCGAACAAGATCATCATCGAGGTGAACTCGTGGCAGTCGATCGAGCTGGAGGGGATGGCTGACATCTGGTCCGTGCCCGCGCTCCCCAACCGGGTGCCGATCCCGATCACCAGCCCCGGGGAACGGATCGGCACCACGTACATCCCGATCGACCAGTCCAAGGTGGTCGCTGTGGTGGAGACCGACGCGCCCGACCGCAATGCCCCGTTCAAGCCGATCGACGACGTCTCCCGCCAGATCGCCGGTCACTTCCTGGACTTCCTGGAGGGCGAGGTGGCCGCCGGGCGTCTGACCTACGACGGCTACGTCATGCAGTTCGGCGTCGGCAATGTGCCCAATGCGGTGATGGCGGGGCTGTTGGACTCCAAGTTCGAGAAGGTGCAGGCCTACACCGAGGTGATCCAGGACGGCATGGTCGACCTGATCGACGCCGGCAAGATGACCGTAGCCTCCGCCACCTCCTTCTCACTGTCGCCGGAGTATGCGGAGAAGATGAACCGGGAGGCGCGGCGCTACCGGGAGCACATCGTGACCAGGCCGTTGCAGGTCTCCAATCATCCCGAGGTGATCCGGCGGATGGGTCTGATCGCCACCAACGGCATGATCGAGGCCGACATCTACGGCCACGTGAATTCCACCAATGTCTCCGGATCCCGGATCATGAACGGGATCGGCGGTTCGGGTGACTTCACCCGCAATGGCTACATCTCGTCGTTCATCTCCCCATCAGTGGCCAAGGACGGCGCGATCTCCGCGATCGTGCCCTTCGCCTCTCACGTCGACCACACCGAGCACGACGTGATGGTGGTGATCACCGAGTACGGCTTTGCGGATCTGCGTGGGCTGGCGCCGCGGGATCGGGCCCGACGGATGATCGCCGTCGCCCATCCCGACTACCGGCCGCTGCTGGAGGAGTACGTGGCGCGCGCCGAGGCAGCCTGCGGCAAGGCAATGCACATGCCGCATGACCTGACCACGGCCCTGGGCTTCCACCGGGCGTTGGCGGAATCCGGATCCATGAAGGGGATCTGAGTCGAGCGGCTGGTGGACGCCTGACAAACTGGCGTCCACCAGCCCACGTCGCGACTACGCGTCGATCAGCACCGGGATCACGACGGGGCTGCTGCGCCGTCCGCGCTGGAACCAATTGGTGACGGTGCGGAAGACCTCCTGCTCCAGCACCTCCTGGTCGGTCCGGCCGGCGGACACCGCGCTGCGCAGGGCCTTCTGGATCTTCGGGGTGAGCTCCTCGAACTCCTCGTCACTGGGCAGGGCGCCCTTGCTGAGGTATTCCGGGTCCTCGACGATGTCACCGGTCTTCGGGTCGATGAACAGCAGCACCGTCACCACGCCGTCCTCGGCCAGGGCCCGTCGCTCGGCCAGCGTCTCGTCGTTGACGACGTCCACCTGCCCGCCCTCGACGAAGACCTGCCGGGCCGGCGCCTGACCGGCCAGGGTGATCCGGCCATCCACCAGGTCGATCACCGCGCCATCCCGGACCACCAGGATGTTCTTCTCCGGCACGCCGGTGCGCTGGGCAATGGTGGCCTGCGCCTTCAGGTGGCGCCATTCGCCGTGGATCGGCAGCACATTGCGCGGCTTGATGATGTTGTGGCAGTAGGCCAGCTCACCGGCCGACGCGTGCCCGGAGGTGTGCACCTTGGCATTGCCCTTGTGCACCACATTGGCGCCCAACTCGGCCAACTGGTTGATGATCGCGTAGATGGAGCTCTCGTTGCCCGGGATCAGGGAGCTGGCCAGCAGCACCGTGTCGCCGGGGCCAACCTTGATCTGGTGGTCATTCTTGGCAATCCGGGCCAGCGCGGCCATCGGCTCGCCCTGGGAACCGGTGCAGATCAGCACCGTCTTGTTGTCCGGCATCTTGTTCAGTTCCCGGTGGTCCACCAGCACCCCCTCGGGAATCTTGAGGTAACCCAGGTCCCGCGCGATGCCCATGTTGCGCACCATCGAGCGCCCGACGAAGCCCACCTTGCGGCCGTGCTCGTGCGCGGCGTCGATCACCTGCTGGATCCGGTGTACGTGGCTGGCGAAGCTGGAGACGATGATCCGCTTCGGGGAGGTGCGGAAGACCTCGGCGATGGCCGGGCCCAGCTCCTGCTCACCGGTGGTGAAGCCGGGCACCTCGGCATTGGTGGAGTCCGGCATGAAGACGTCCACGCCCTCCTCGCCGAACCGGGCGAAGGCCCGCAGGTCGGTGATCCGGCTGTCCAGCGGGAACTGGTCCATCTTGAAGTCGCCGGTGTTCAGCACGGTGCCGCCGTCGGTGCGGATGAAGACCGCCAGGCCGTCGGGGATGGAGTGGTTCACCGCGGTGAACTCACAGTCGAAGGGGCCGACGTCAATCCGGTCGCCCTCGCGCACGGTGCGCAGCACCGGCTTGATCCGGTGCTCGGTGAGCTTGGCGCTGATCAGCGCCAGGGTCAGCTGGGAACCGATCAGCGGGATGTCGGGGCGCAGCTTGAGCAGGTAGGGCACGCCACCGATGTGGTCCTCGTGGCCGTGGGTCAACACGATGCCCTCGACGGCATCCAGCCGGTCCGCGATCCAGGCGAAGTCGGGCAGGATCACGTCGATGCCCGGCTGGTCGGGCTCCGGGAAGAGCACGCCACAGTCGATCACCAAAAGCCGGCCGTCGATCTCCAACACGTGCATGTTGCGGCCGATCTCACCCAGGCCGCCCAGCGGGACGATCCGCAGGACGCCCGGTTCGGCGGCGGTGAGGGTCTTCTTGACGGGCTTGGACTTGCGGGAAGAACGAGTACGAGCCATGAAAGCTCCTTTCGTTGGGATTAGGCGCTGGCCTGGCCAGCAGGGTCATGAGTCAGGGATTCGAGCAGGACGTCGGGATTGCGCTGGCGGAACCAGCGCGCCTGCCAGGAGTCGGAGAACAGGGCCAGCAGAGTGCCGTCGCTGCGTTCGGCCACCTCGGCGCCGGGATGGGCGTCGATGGTGGCGACGTCCTGGCGCTGCGCCTTCAGCGCGACGCCCAACGGCAGCTGGTCCAGCCGGATGGGGGCATGGAACTCGTGCTCCATCCGGTGGCTGACCACCTCGAACTGCATCGGGCCGACGGCGGCCAGGATCGGCATCTGGCTGGGCCGACGATCGGAACGGAGCACCTGGATGACGCCCTCCTGGTCAAGTTGCTCGATCCCGCGCTGGAACTGCTTGTGCTTCGACGGGTCAAGGGCACTGGCCTGCCGGAAGTGTTCCGGCGGGAAGGAGGGGATCTCCGGGAAGGTCACCGGCTGGTCCAGGTAGAGGGTGTCCCCGGCGCGCACGTCGCCGGCGTTGACCAGGCCGATCACGTCACCCGGCCAGGCCTCCTCCACGGTTTCGCGCTCCCGGCCGAAGACATTGGAGGCGTACTTGGTGGCCAGCGGCCGGCCATTGGCGGCCCGGGTCACCACGTCGCCGCGGTGGAAGATGCCGGAGCAGATCCGGGCGAAGGCCAGCCGGTCCCGGTGGTTGCGGTCCATCCCTGCCTGCACCTTGAAGACCTGGGCGCTGAACGGCGCCTCCAGGGCTCGCGGCTCGCCGTGCTCGTCGGGACGCGGGCTGGGCGGCGGGGCCAGCTCGGAGAGCACCTCCAGCAGCTGCCCGATGCCGAAGTTCAGCACCGCGGCGGCGAACAGCACGACGGTGCTGCGCTGGGCCAGGTAGTCGTCCAGGTCGTGCTCGTATCCGTCGGCCGCCAGCAGCTCGGCCTCCTCGACGGCGGTGGTCCAGGCCTCGCCGGCGGCCTGCTCGGCCTCGGCGGGGGACCGACGACGGGTGGTGGCCAGGGTGCTGCCACCCGGGGTGCGGGTGTATTCCAGGTAGTCGCCGGTGCGGATGTCCAGCACGCCATGGAAGTCGCCGGAGATCCCCACCGGCCAGGTCAGGGGAGTGGGTCGCATCCCGGTGCGTTCCTGCACCTCGTCCAGCAGTTCCAGGGCCTCGTGGCCGGGCCGGTCCCACTTGTTGATCACGGTGATGATGGGGATGCCGCGCTGCTTGCACACGCCGAACAGCTTCATGGTCTGCGGTTCCATGCCCTTGGCGGCATCCAGCAGCATGATCACGCTGTCCACCGCGGTCAGCACCCGGTAGGTGTCCTCGGAGAAGTCGGCGTGGCCGGGGGTGTCCACCACATTGAAGACCAGGCCGTCATGTCGGAACTGGATGGCCGACGAGCTGATGGAGATGCCGCGGTCCTTCTCCATCTCCATCCAGTCGCTGACCGTCGCCTTGCGGCCGGCCTTGCCGTGGGTGGCGCCCGCCTCGTTGAGCACGTGCGCGTGCAGCAGCAGGGCCTCGGTCAACGTCGACTTGCCGGCGTCGGGGTGGCTGATGACGGCGAAGGTGCGTCGCCGGGCAGCATGCGTCAGCAGGTCTGCGGTGTCCACAGGGGCAGTCTCCAGGAAGTTCTCGGGGCGTCGGCCGTTGCCGGACGCTGGTGGGCGGGTGCGCCCGAACCTGCTGATTCTCTCACACCATGACGACGGGCCCGAATCCTCACAAGGATGCGGGCCCGTCGGGTGCGGTCAGAGTCAGCGAACGCTCACGTGCACGTGGTTCTTGTGGTTGGCATTGTCGTCGCCGCGGTTGGACATCGCGCGCCAGCCCTCGCCGGAGCGCTGGACGGACCAGATGTGCTGGTCCCAGATCACGTAGCTGATCCCCAGCCGGGAAGCATTGGCCCGCAGGTAGGCGGCAATCTGGTCACCCAGCGCGTTGTTGTAGCGGTAGTTGGGGATCATGATGTCCACCGCGCGGCCGGAGCCGTGGTCGCCGCCGTCGCCGGGCCGGTAGCCACCGATCACGGCGATCTGCGGGAAGTTGTTGCGCACCGCAGTGGCGACGCGGTAGCCGTTGGCGTTCACGCCGCGGGGCATCGAGACATTGCGGGCGGCCGAGCTGGTGACCTTGGCGCGCTTGGGGGTGACCTTGGCGCGCTTGGGGGTGACCTTGGCGGAGGTCTTGGCGACGCTGCCGGCGGTGAGGTAGCGGTTGGACACCCACCCGGTGCGTCCGTGGAAGGTGACCGGCTGCCAGCGGCCCTTGGCGGTGCCGGCGGCCTTCACCGCCGCGCCGGGGCGCAGCACGCCCAGCGAACGGAACTTGGTGCCGGGGCCGCTGCGGACATTGACGTAACCGGTGGCCTTGTAGGTCTTTGCCGTGACGGCGGGCAGCTTCTTGGCCGGGGCGACGGGTGCCGGCGCGGCCTGGGCCTGCGGGGCGGTCACGAGCGCCATCGGGGTGGCGGCGATGGCCATCAGGGCCGTGGAGGCGATGGTGGTGCGCAGCTTCATGAAGGAGTCCTGACGTGTGGGGTGTTGCGGTTGACAGGAAGAACTCTGGCACATCTTCACCCCAAAGCTGAACTTTTCCCACAAAATCTCTCAGGATTTTCTCGGGTGCGCTCACCGAGCGGGAATTCCTCATCGCCCGGTGAATTGCGGCAACCTGTTGAAGCGGCCGATCACCCCTGTGACCGCCCGGTTCCACCCCGGCTGGGCCGGTGGGCCCACGGTGCGAGATACTGCGCCGGTGTCGCACACTGCCAACGCCCGTCTTCGTCCCGGCCAGACCCTGTTGCTGGCCTCCCTCACGTTCGGCCTCTTCTTCGGGGCCGGGAACCTGATCTTCCCGGTCTCCCTGGGCTTGCAGTCCGGGCGGGCGGTTTGGGTGTCGGTGGCGGGCTTCCTGGTGGCCGCCGTCGGCCTGCCCATCCTGGGTGTGGTGGCCTCCGCGCTGGCGCACGCCACCAGCCTGTTGGAACTGGGGCAGCGGGTCGGGCCCCGCTTCGCCCTCTGGTTCACCGCGGCGCTCTACCTGACCATCGGCCCCTTCTTCGCCATTCCGCGCACCGCCACCGTCTCCTTCGAGCTGGCCTTCGGGGCACGGTTGTCGGGCCACGCCAAGACCTTGGCCCTGCTGCTGTTCAGCCTGGTCTTCTTCGCCGCGGTGCTGGCGGCGGCGCTGCGGCCTGGGCGGCTGCTGGACTACGTCGGCCGCTACCTCACGCCGGTCTTCCTGGTGCTGCTGGGCATCCTGCTGGTGGTCTCGTTGGGGCGCCCGGCCGGTCCGCTGCCGCAGCCGCTCGGCGCCTATTCCGCTCATCCCGGCGCTCAGGGCGTGCTCGACGGCTACAACACCATGGATGCCCTGGCCGGGCTGGCCTTCGCCATCGTGATCCTGGAGGCGGTGCGGCGGCTCGGGGTGACCACGCCGGGGCGCGCGGCGGTCGAGGTGGCCAAGGCGGGTGTGCTGGCGGCCTTCGCCATGGGGGTGATCTATGCCGCCCTGGCCCTGCTCGGGGCACGCGCCACCTCCGTGGTGGGGCGCGACGCCAATGGTGCGGTGGCCCTGTCCGCGGTGGCACAGCACCAGTTCGGGCCGGTGGGGCATGCGCTGGCCGCCGCCATCATGCTGGTGGCCTGCCTCAAGACGGCCATCGGGTTGGCCACCTCCTGCGTGCAGATGTTCGGCGCCATGTTTCCCGGGCGGCTGTCCGCCAAGAGCTGGGCCGTGCTGTTCACGGGTGTCGCCTTCGGGTTGGCCAATGTGGGGCTGGCCAGGATCATCAGTGCAGCCGTGCCGGTGCTCCAGTTGCTCTACCCCCTGGCCGTCGGGCTGATCCTGTTGGCGCTGCTGGACCGCTGGCTGGGGCAGCGTCCCTGGCCCAACCGGCTGGCGATTGGCCTGATCGGCCTGGTCTCGGCGATGGCGCTGGTCACCACCCTGCCCGGCATTCCCGTCGCGGTCTCCAACGGGGTCCTGGCCGTCGGCGGATTCCTGCCCGGTTTCGAGCTGGGATTTGGATGGATTCTGCCGGGTCTGGTGGGTATTGTTCTCGGCCTGTTCATCCCCCGGGCTTCCAAGCAGTGAACGATTTGGGGCGACACGACGAGTATGTCTAACATCTGACCCAGTGAGTCTGGTGGGGCGTCGGGCGGACCCCCACCAGGTGCCTGCTCAAGCAGGCGGCCCAGTTCGGGGGCCGTGGCAGCACTGGTCTACCCGAAACCCGAAGGAACCCCCCAGACATGACTCGTCATGCCCGCTTCGGCGCGCCCGTCCAAGGCGCCGCAATCACCACCATCGCCGCCAGCCTCACCGCTGCCGGCCTCACTGCCGCCCCCGCCCAAGCCGTCGGCGTGCAGAACTTCACGCTGGCCAGCGCCCCCATCACCAAGGCCCAGGTGGGGCGTGACATCGCCCTGCGCGTCACGCCCACCAAGTCCGGCAGCATCGACTGCCACAGCGTCGCCCTGGGTACCGGCTCCGCCAGCCTGCCCGTCAACTGGTACGCCTCCGGCTGTTGGAAGGGTGGGGTGAACCTGGTCACCAAGATCACCCCGGCCATGGTCGGCAAGCGGGTCCGGCTCACCGGCCGGATCAGCGGTGCCGCCACCGTCCCCGCCGGTCAGGTGACCATCGGCGCCGGCAAGCCCAGCAGTCGAGGGGTCGGCCTGTCCGCCATCGCGGCCAAGCCCGCCCCGGCTCCCAAGCCGACCCCGAAACCCACCGCCAAGCCGACGCCAAAGCCCACCCCCAAGCCGACGCCAAAGCCCACCCCCAAGCCGACTGAACCGGTCAAGCCCGCCACCGGAGCGGTCACCCTGAGCCTGCCCCGGGTGGCCTGGGAGGGCGGGCCGGCCTACTACGCCAAGTTCCCCGACGCGGTGCGCGGCGGCTGGACCAGGCCCGGCCACTTCCCGATCGCCATCTGGTGGGGTGGGGCCAACACCGACGCGGAGGTGAAGACGGACAAGGCGCTGGGGATCAACACCTATGTGGTCACCAACCCGTCCATGGACCACCGCCTGTTCTCCCGCAACCAGATGAGCTACATCGGCCAGGGCGTGAAGGGCCAGCCGCGCACCGACTCCGCCTGGGTGGGTGACTTCCTGGACGACGAGGTGGATGGCCGCTTCAGCCCTCAGGCCGGCCTGGCCGAGCTGACCCGGATCAGCAAGAAGCTGCCCGACCACAAGAAGTTCCGCTATGCCAACTTCACCGGCATGCTGATCTCCTGGCATGCCAACAACCCGTCGTGGAACAAGGCGGCCGACGCCTATGCCAACACGTTCACCGACGCGATCAGCCTGGACACCTACTGGTTCTCCACCGGGCAGTGCACCTGGAAGCAACCCAACGGCTTCGCCTACCAGACGCCCTTCACCAAGCAGACCTGCGCGACGGCCCAGAACTACGGCCGCACCGTGCAGTCCATGCGGTGGCGTGATGCCCGCGACGGCAAGCTGCAGCCGGTGTGGAACTTCATCGAGAACGTCGACGTGGCGGCCGACGGCACCAGCTTCCACAACCTCACCGGCGCCGAGGTCAAGGCCGCGGCCATGAGCTCGATCATCCACGAGGCCCGGGGTCTGGCCTGGTTCAACCAGTCCTTCGGCGGCAAGTGCAGCACCGGCAACGCCCTGCGGGACGCGCAGCGCCCCGGATACGCCTGCCGGGACCAGGTGCTGGCGATGGGTGAGGTGAACCGCCAGGTGCAGGCGCTGGCGCCGATCCTGAACACCCAGTCCTACCAGTGGAAGTTCGGACCCCAGCTGGAGACCATGCTCAAGGTGCACAACGGCTCGGCCTACGTCTTTGCCATGAGCACCGACGGGGTCAAGCCCGGCAAGCGCACCTTCACCCTGCCGGCGCAGCTGAAGGGCCGCACCATCCAGGTGGTGGGTGAGAAGCGCACCATCAAGCCCAATGCCGACGGGACCTTCACCGACAGCTTCGCCAGCCTGAACAGCTACCACATCTACCAGATCCGCTGATCGGGCCACCGAAGGCAGCACCACGCGCTGCGCCCCCGACACCTGCCCGGTGTCGGGGGCGCAGTACGTCGCGGCCGATGCCGGCTACTTCTTGCTGGGCTGGGCGCTGGGAGTCGTGGTGTCCACGATCACGTCATTGCTGCCGCTGGCCGGCCAGCAGGAGAAGCCGACCGGCACCTGATGGCCCTTCTGCACCATCTCCGCCATCTGGTCCAGGCACTTGCTGACCAGCACGTTGGGGTCCTTGCTCACGGAGGCGGCCAGTTCCTTGTTGGCGGCGGCCTCGGCCTGGGCGGTCTTCTTGCGCTGCTCGGCAATGCGGGTGTTGCCCACCTCTGTCTGGTAGGCGTCGATCCGGCTCTGGGTCTGCGGATCGAAGTCCACCTTGGGGATGATCACCGAGTCGATCACCAGCCGGTCACCGATCTTCTCGGTCAGGCGCTTCTTCACCTGCTCGGCCACACTGTCCAGGCTCTTGGCGTCGCCGGTGGCGGTGGCCAGCGGGTTGTAGTCCTTGAAGGCCTCGTTCAGCGCCGCGGACAGCTCCTGTTCCTGCAGGGCCGGACCAATCCGCTCGAAGGTCTTGTGGTCCCGGTAGAGCCGGTCGGCCGCGTCGGACTTGATCCGCCAGCGCACCGCATTCTGCACATAGGCCACAGACTGGTTCCCCAGGCGGATCTCGGTGCGCGAGTCGCCCAGGTTGTCGTCGATCTGCACCGTGCCGTCCATCTTCACCACGCGCTCCCAGGGCGCCTTGACGTGCAGGCCGTTCTGCATGGTGCCGACGGGTCGGCCGAAGGCCACCCGGATGCCGACCTGCTGGGTGGGGACCAGCGTGATGCAGGAGGCCGCCAGGGCCAACAACCCCAGGCCAAGGCTGCCGATGCCCAGCACCCGGGCGGTGGCGCGGGGCGCGGGGCCGCTCTTGGCCGGCTTGCCCTTGCTGGCGGCGGTGACGGACGGCTGGGCGGACAGGCCGCGGGCGGAGAACAGGGCGATCAGGCCGATCACGACCAACGCTGTGGCTAGGAGGAACATGCCGTCCACTGTAGGCCCACCGGGGATCATCGCGACGGGTGAACCGGGCTGCCCACCCACGGCTGGTGCAAGAATGTCCGCATGATCCAGAGCTTCGCCGACGCCCCCCTGACGCCCGCCCGTGTTCGGCTGGGCGTGCTGACCCTGACCTGTCTGCTGCCCGTCGACCAGGACGAGGTGTGGCGACGGATCACCCAGCCGGAGCTGCTGGCCCAGTGGTCGCCCGTGGTGCCGGACCGGCCGCTGGACGCGGTGGGCCCGGCCACCAGCCGGGAGCAGGAGGGCGACGAGCCGGTGGACGCCGCCGTGACCGATGTTCGGGCCCTGTGGTTCCTGGAGCACGCCTGGGGCTCCGAACGGCTCACCTGGCAGCTGGCACCCTCGGGTGCGGGCACCCAGCTGAACCTGGTGCACGAGCCGTCGGACCCGCAGCAGATCCCGGGCCTGGCGGCCGGCTGGCACCTCTGCCTGACCGTCCTGGGCCGGCAGCTGGCCGGGATCCAGACGGAGCGCTGCGTCGGCTCCGACGCATTGGACCACGGCTGGGAAGAGCTGCGGGAACGCTACGCGGAGCTGCTGGAGGTGGCGCCCGCCTGACGTGCCGGGGTGCGGCTCAGACGCGCAAACCGCTGATCGCGGTGGTCAGCACCTCGTGCACCGCCTCCAGCGGCATGTCCGGGTTGAAGGCGCGCCGGTCCAGCGTCGCCACCACCAGGGCACCCAGCAAGGGCATGGTGACATTGCCCAGGTTCTCGGTGGGAAGCAGTCGGCTCCCGGTGGCGGCCGCGCGGTCCTCGCCCAGCTCGGCCATGATGGCCATCAAGGGACGCATCAGCACCTCTCGGGCCTCTGTCAGGCTCTCGGCCCACGGGCGCTGGGTGCGGAAGAGTTCCGTGACAATCACCTGGGCCGGGGCGGGGGCGGCGTCGGCAGCCTGCAGCACCCGCCACACCGCCTCGGAGAGGGCATCCCAGCCACGACGTCCCTCCCGCGCCGCCTCGATGTCGGCGGCGATGGTGCTGGCCGCCTCCTTGACCAACTGTTCGAACAGGTCCGCCTTGTTCCGGTAGTTGTAGAAGATGGTTCCCTTGCTGACACCGGCCAGGTCGGCGATCTGCTCCATCGAGGTGCCGGTGTAGCCCTGCTCGGCGAACAGTTCACTGGCGGCCCGGATGATCTTGCGGCGGGTTGCCACCTTGCGGGCACTGCGTCCATCCACCCGGCCCCGGGCGGTCAGGGGCAGCTCGGGGGAGTGCGACGCGAGGCCGGTGCGAAGCTTCACCGTGGATCCTTCCGGCAGGGGGTGTCCGACCAATCTAGCTGACCGCATGGTCCCGAAAGCCCCTGGGCTGGCCACATGGTGGCGGCCGGCCAGCCGTCGTCACAAGGGCGGTTAGCCTGAGGCCCGTTGCCCCAGCCGGGGCTGGAAGGAGCACTCCCTTGAGCACCCCGCCCACCGACCCGCGACGGATCGCCACCCTGGCCGTGCACGCCGGCCAGGAGACCTCCGACCCGGCCACCAAGTCCCGCGCCGTCCCGATCTACCAGACCGCGGCGTTCACCTTCGACTCCACCGAGCACGCCGCCAGCCTGTTCTCGCTGGCCCAGCCGGGCAACATCTACTCGCGGATCATGAACCCCACCACCAGTGTCTTCGAGGAGCGGATCAACGCCCTGGAGGGCGGGGTGGGGGCGCTGGCCACCGCCTCGGGCGCCGCCGCAGTGACCTATGCCGTGCTGAACCTGGCCGGGGCGGGCGACAACATCGTCGCCATGTCCACCCTCTACGGCGGAACCTTCGCGCTGTTCGCGCACACCCTGCCGCAGTTCGGGATCGAGGCGCGGTTCGTGGACCCGTCGGATCCCGACGCCCTGGCCGGGGTGGTGGACGAACGGACCAAGCTGGTCTTCGGTGAGTCCATCGGCAATCCGACGCTGAACGTGGTGGACCTGGATGCCTGGAGCGCGGCGGCGCACGCGCTGGGGCTGCCACTGGTGATCGACAACACCGTCCCGACGCCCTACCTGTGCCGGCCCTTCGAGCACGGGGTCGACGTGGTGGTGCACTCCGCCACCAAGTACCTGGGCGGCCACGGCACCGCGATGGGCGGCGTGATCGTCGATTCCGGGAACTTCGACTGGACGGCCAATGCCGGCCGTTTCCCGAACATGACCTCGCCCGACCACGCCTATCACGAGGTGGTCTGGACCGACGCCGCCGGCCCCGCGGCCTACATCACCCGGGCGCGCACCGTGCTGCTGCGCAACACCGGCGCCACCCAGACGCCGATGAACTCCTGGCTCTTCCTGCAGGGGATGGAGACCCTGCACCTGCGGATGGAGCGACACTCCAGCAATGCGCTGGCCGTGGCGCAGCACCTGGAGGCCCATCCGGACGTCGCGTGGGTGAACTACCCGGGCCTGGAATCCAGCCCGCACAAGCCGGTCGCGGACCGGGTGTTGACCGGTGAGGGCTACGGCGGGATCGTCAGCTTCGGTCTCAAGGCCGGACGGGAGGCGGGCTCCCGCTTCGTCGACTCGCTGCAGCTGTTCAGCCACCTGGCCAACATCGGCGACACCAAGAGCCTGGTGATCCACAATGCCACCACCACCCACTCCCAGCTCACCGAGGAGGAACTGGTGGCAGCCGGGGTGCCGGGGGAGATGGTCCGGCTCAGCATCGGGATCGAGGACGTCGCCGACCTGGTGGCCGATCTGGACCAGGCCCTGGAGGCCAGCCGGTGAGCCCATCCGACGAGCGTCCGGATGGCCTCCCCGGCCACGACGGCCTGGGGCTGGTGGCCACCCAGCGGGTGGAACTGTTCAGCCCCGACGAGCCCCTGGTGCTGGCCAATGGCCAGACCCTGGGACCGATCACCGTCGCCTACGAGACCTACGGTGAGCTGAACCAGGGCCGGGACAACGGCATCTACATCTGCCATGCGCTGACCGGCGACGCCCATGCCGCCGGCTGGCACGAGGGCGACAGACATCCCGGCTGGTGGGACAACCTGATCGGCCCCGGCAAGCCGATCGACACCAATCGCTGGTTCGTGGTGTGCAGCAACCTGCTGGGCGGTTGCCAGGGCACCACTGGGCCATCCTCGCCCAATCCCGCGACGGGTGAACCGTGGGGCCTGGACTTTCCGCTGCTGGACATCACCGACTTCGTCACCGTTCATCGGGAACTGGCGCGCCACCTCGACGTGCGACGCTGGCATGCGGTGGTGGGCGGCTCGATGGGCGGCATGCAGGCCCTGGACTGGTCCCTGAAGTACCCCACCGACATGTGCAATGCCGTGGTGATCGCCTCCACCAGCCGGCTGACCGCGCAGAACATTGCCTTCTCCGCCGTCGGCCGGGAGGCGATCATGCGCGACGAGTCCTTCCACGGCGGCAATTTCGCCGCGGCCGGGGAGAATCCCGACGTCGGGCTGTCGATCGCCCGGATGATGGCGCACATCACCTACACCAGCGAGGAGGGCTTCGACGAGAAGTTCGGCCGCCGCCCGCAGTTCGAGGACAGCATCCGGGGCTTCGGGGTGGACTTCGCCGTCGAGAGCTACCTGGAGCACCAGGGGGAGGCCTTCCTGAGCCGCTTCGACGCCCTCAGCTACCTCTACCTGACCCGGGTGATGGACTACTTCGACCCCTTTGCCCGGCCCGACGCGCTGGACCTGGTGAAGCAGCACCCGGTGAACTACCTGGTGGCCAGCTTCGACACGGACTGGCGGTTCAGCACCGAGCACTCCATGCGGATCGCCCGGGTGCTGGAGTCGGGTGGGCTGCCGGTCAGCTTCCGGGACTTCCGCTCGCCGTGGGGGCACGACTCCTTCCTGCTCAATGTCCCCGCCTACCACGAGACGGTGCGGGCCTTCATCGACTGCGAATCGGCCAGCCACCCCCACATCCACAGCGGACGGACGGTGACCCCATGACCACCCACGGCGGTGCCCATCGCTACGGCCTGCGGCCAGACCTGGAACTCGTCGCAGACCTGGTGCCCACCGGCTCGCGGGTGCTGGACCTGGGCTGCGGCGGGGGAGAGCTGCTGGACGTCCTGGTCCGCACCAAGAGCTGCCACGGCACGGGGGTGGAGAAGGACCCCGACGAGGTGCTGCGCGCCCTGTGGCGCGGGGTACCGCTCCTGGAACTGGACATCGACACTCAGCTGGAGCAGTTCTCCGACGACTCCTATGACGTCGTGGTGCTCAGCCGGACCCTGCAAACCGTGCGCCACCCGCAACAGGTGCTCACCCAGATGGCCCGGATCGCGCCCCGGATGGTGGTCTCCATGCCCAACTTCGGGCTGTGGCGGCACCGGTTGCGGCTGGTCAGCGGCCACATGCCGCGCAGCAAGGACCTGCCCTTCACCTGGTACGACACCCCGAACCTGCACCACGCGACGTTGGTGGACCTGGAGCGCTTCTTCGCCCGGATGCGGCTCACGGTGGAACAGCGGATCGCCCTGGACGAGGGGGGCCACCGCAGCCGTCTGGCCGGGGCCCGGCCCAACCTGCTGGCCGGGGCCGGGCTCTACGTCCTCACCCGCTGATCCTGTCTCGGTGGCCTGGCCTGTCGAGGTCCTGGGGCCGCCTCAGGCGCCCAGCGCCTGGAGGATCCGGTCCTTGGACCCGCCCAGGCCCCACCGCTCGTCCAGCGCGTCCAGCGCCCGACGGTCGATCCGCTCCGCGGACAGGGTGAGTGACCCATCGGCCAGCTCGGGCAGGGGCAGGTCCGGCACCACCCGGACCACCTCCCGCGCCGGGCCCAGGTAGTCCACGGCGGCGGCCAGCTTGCTGCGCAGCGATGGGCTCATCCCCGACGCCGGGTCGCCGGCCGCGGCCAGCATGCCCTCCAGGTCCCCAAACTTCTCCACCAACTGGGCGGCAGACTTGTCGCCGACCCCCTTCACCCCGGGCAGCCCGTCCGAGGGGTCGCCGCGCAGCACCGCAAAGTCCACATAGCGGCTGGCGGGCACGCCGTACTTGGCCTGCACCCAGGCCGGGTCCACCAGGTCATGCTTCGCGACGCCCTTGCCGACGTAGATGATGCTGGTCCGCTCGCCGGCCAGCTGGAAGAGGTCCCGGTCACCGGTCACCACCAGTGATCGCCCGTCGTGCTGGCTGGCCAGGGAGCCGATCACGTCGTCGGCCTCGTAGCCGTCGCGCCCGATGACGGCGATCCCGAGCGCCGCGAGCACCTCCCGGATGACCAGCACCTGGTGCGCCAGACTCTCGGGGGAATCCTCCGTCAGTCCGCCCGTCGCAGCCAGGGCCCCGGCGCCCACGACGCCGACGCCGGCAGCCTCCACCTGGCCGCCCGCCACCCGGTGGGTCTTGTAACTGGGCAGCAGCTCCACCCGCCAGGCCGGCCGCCAGTCATTGTCCCAGGCACAGGCCAGGGCGTCGGGGGAGTACTGCTCCACCAGCCGCGCGATGGAGTCCAGCAGGCCGCGCACGGCATTGACCGGTTCTCCCCGGGGGGAACGGATGCTGGACGGGACACCGTAGAAGGCCCGGAAATACAGGGAGGCGGTGTCAAAAATCATGAGCTGGGCGCTGGACACCTGAAAATAGTGTCACGATGTGCCCATGGAAAGCACAGATCAGCAGATCTTGGCGTTGCTGGCGCGGGAAGGACGGATGTCCTACACGGACATCGGCCGCGAGACCGGGCTGTCCACGTCCGCGGCGCAGCAGCGGGTGCGACGGCTGGAGCAGCGCGGGATCATCTCCGGCTACCACGCGACCATCAACTCAGAGTCGCTGGGCCGAAACCTGACGGCCTTCATCTCCATCCGTCCGCTGGACCCGGAGACCGACGAGGCCACCCCCGGCAAGCTGGAGGGGATGCCCGAGATCGCGTCCTGCTATTCCGTGGCGGGCGACGCCTCCTACTTGCTGGAGGTGCACGTCGGCACGCCGGCGGAGCTGGACGCCCTGTTGACCCGGATCCGGACCGCCGCCAATGTGACGACGGTCACCACGGTGGTGCTGACGACGATCTTCCGGGACCGGCCGATGCTCAATGCGCCGGCTTCCTGAACGGCCGTTCGCGCTGCTGCTGGGAGCCCTGGCGGGCAGCGCGTGGCAGTCCCTGGGCTGGTGGCCGGCCATCATCGTCGCGCTGGCCGGTTTCTCCTGGTTGGTCGGCCGGACGGCCCCGGCACCCGTTCCCCGAGCGGCCTCGGAACCCGATCCCCGAGCCCGTCCAGGAGTGGCAGCCCGACCCACCACCACCGCCGGCCTCCTTCGTCGCGCCGCCGCCCTGGGCTGGTGGTTCGGCCTGGGGCAGGGGATCGTCGCCCTGCACTGGGTTTACGTGATCGGCTGGTACGTGGTGCCGCCACTGTTGTGCTTCATGGCGTTGTGGCAGGCGCTCGCGGGCGTGGGGATCGCCGCCGCCCACCGGCTGACCCGCAACCCGGTGGCGGGTGCGGCCCTGGGTGCCTGTGCCTGGTCACTGTCCGAGTTCGGTGCCGGGCGCGTCCCCTTCGGCGGCTTCGGCTGGTTGCGGCTGGCCTACACCCAGGTGGATTCGCTGCTGGCCGGCTGGCTGCCCGTGATCGGGGTCGGCGGGGTGAGCTTCGTGGTGGCGCTGCTCGCCCACCTGCTGGCGGCCCTGCCCCCATTGCTGCGCACCCGGCCCCGCGGCTGGCTGCTGGCCCCGGCCCTGGCCGTCGCGCTGGTGGCCGGGGCGCCGCTGGCGGGGCGGCTGGTGCCCGTCGAGGAACCAGACCCCGGCACCCGCAGCGTGCACATCGGGATGGTCCAGGGCAATGTTGATGGCTCGGCCGGTCCGCACGCCATGGGCTATGCCCGCTCCGTCACCGACAACCACGTCAGCCAGACCGTGACCCTGATGGCCCGGGCCCGCGCCGGGCTGGACCCGACGCCGGACTTCGTCCTCTGGCCGGAGAACTCCACCGACGTCGACCCCACCAAGGACGCCCAGACCGCCGGGCTGGTGCAGCGGGCCAGCCGGATTGCCGGCCTGCCGATCCTGGTGGGCGCGGTGATGGAGGGCCCGGGCGTCGACGAGCGGCAGACCAGCGCCCTGTGGTGGTCCACCGACGGCGAGGTGCAGGCCCGCTATGACAAGCGCAACCTGGTGCCCTTCGGGGAGTGGATCCCGCTGCGCCGGCAGCTGCTGCCGATCCTGCCGGTGCTCAGCCAGGTGGGGGCCCAGTCGATCCCGGGGAGCACGCCCGGCACCCTCCACGTCGTCCTGCCCGACGGCAGCCCGCTGGTGATCGGTGACGTGGTCTGCTTCGAGTTGGCCTGGGACTCCACGGTGCATGACACCGTCAGCCACGGCGCGCAGGTGCTGGTGGTGCAGTCCAACAACGGCACCTACACCGGCACCGCCCAGCCGCAGCAGCAGTTCGCCATCACCCGCGCCCGGGCCATGGAGCTGCGCCGGGAGATCGTCGTGTCCACCACCAACTCCCTGTCCGGCCTGGTGCATCCCGACGGCAGCGTCACGGGCCTGACCCGGGAGGGCACCGCGGATGCCCGGACCTTCACCGTGCCGCGGCGCGACGGTGTGACGCCCGCCGTCCGGACCGGCCCCGCCGTCGAGCTGGCCGCCAGCGGGCTCGCCGCCCTGACAATCTGCCTGGCCGCCGCGCGCGCCCGCCGTCGGCCGTCCTTGGGCGCTCAGTAGACTGGTATGACCGGCACCCGACGAGGGGTGCGCGGGGTTGATCCGGCCAGTGCTGATCGAGAACAGGGGAAGAACATGGTGGACCGCAGGGAACCGACCGACAAGGTGCTGGTGATCATCCCGACCTACAACGAGGCCGAGAACATCGAACCGATCGTCACCCGGTTGCGCACGTCCGTCCCCGACGCCCACGTGCTGGTCGCCGACGACAATTCGCCCGACGGCACCGGGGAGATCGCCGACCGGCTGCACGAGGCCGATCCCGAGCACATCCACGTGATGCACCGCAAGGGCAAGCAGGGGCTGGGCGCCGCCTACCTGGCCGGCTTCCACTGGGGGCTGGATCACGGCTACAACGTGCTGGTGGAGCACGACGCCGATGGCTCCCACCAGCCCGAGCAGCTGCCCGCCATCCTGGAAGCCCTGGAGGACGCCGACATGGTGAAGGGTTCCCGCTACGTCAAGGGCGGTTCCGTGGTGAACTGGCCCACCAGCCGGCTGTTGATCAGCCGCGGTGGCTCGCTGTGGACCCGGCTGTGCACCGGAATGGACGTCAAGGACATCACCGGCGGTTTCAACGCCTTCCGTGCCTCCACCCTGCGGGCCATCGACCTGGATGAGATTGCCAGCGCCGGCTACTGCTTCCAGCTGGACCTCGCCTGGCGAGTGGCCAAGGCGGGATTGAAGATCGTCGAGGTCCCGATCGAGTTCATCGAGCGTGAGCGCGGCGAGTCCAAGATGAGCAAGGACATCGTCACCGAGGCCCTGATCCGCACCACCCTGTGGGGTGCGGAGTTCCGGGCCCAGCAGCTCAAGAATCTGGCCGGCAAGGGCGCCCAGAAGGCCGAGCCGCTGGTCAACCAGGCCAAGCAGAAGCTGGCCCAGAAGAAGAGCTCCGGGAGCTGAGCCGTCATGGCGCCGCGACGCAATGGCTGGGCGCTGCCGCTGCTGGTGGCGCTGCTGGTGATCGTGCCGATCGCCGAGGTCTGGCTGCTGATCCGCACCGCGCACGCCATCGGTGGGGTGCCCACCATCGGCATCCTGGTGGTGGAGGCCATGTTCGGCGGCTGGCTGATGAAGCGGGAGGGCTCCCGGGCGTGGAAGGCGCTGAGCGCCACCCTGAACAGTGGCCGGATGCCGGCCGCCGAGCTGACCGATGCCGCGCTGGTGCTGGTGGGCGGCGTGCTGCTGTTGCTGCCCGGCTTCGTCACCGACCTGTTCGGCCTGGTCTTCCTGCTGCCCCTGACCCGGCCGCTGGCCCGCAATCTGGTGGGGATCTTCGCCGCCCGCCAGGCCAACCGGGCCGGGGTGAACCTGGACCTGCTCAAGGCACGTGGCCGCCCGGACATGACCATCGACGGTGAGGTGATCCCCGGGGAGACGGTCGACGCTCCCGCGTCGCGCACCGAACCGCAGCGTCGTGGCGCCGACGACGGCGAACCCCCGGCCATCACCGGCACCGTTCTGTGAACGGGGGAGGCGGATGACGGTGCCCACGGTGGCCGAGCCCGTCGAGGCCCTGCCCCTCCTCGGCCCCCGAGCCCGTCGAGCGAAGGAACAGCACAGGAGCCCGAATCCCACTGGGATTCGGGCTCCTTCGTACTCTGGGTGGAAGGGCTCCTACTGGTCCTTGCGGAGCAGTTCCAGCCGCTCGGCCAGCAGCACCTCCAGCTCCTTGATGCTGCGCCGCTCCCGCAGCATGTCCCAGTGGGTGCGCTGCGGCTTGGTCACCTTCTCCTCCGGCTGGGTGCCGTCGCTGCGCAGGCTCTGTGCGCCGCACCGCGGGCATTCCCATTCGGCCGGAAGTTCGGCCTCCATCGCAAAGGTCACCTCGAAGTGGTGTTCGTTGGAGCAGTCGAAGCCGATCGTCTGCCGGGCCGCGAACTCGATGCCCTCCTCGTCCTCGAAGCTCTTGGCTCCCAGGCCCATCCCTCGTAGTGCTCGATCTGCCATTGGTCGTTCCTCCTTGTCGCCCCCGACTGCCTGGTCCTGCGGATTCTCGCCAAACCCCGGCTTGCGGGGGTGTCCAACACTGAGCACAACGAGCGGAGGGTTGGCTTTGTTCCCTCGCGGGTTGCCCGCTCAGCAGTGGGGAAGCGGCCCCTGCTGCCACAGTCCGCGCTCCACGAGCACCTCCCGCAGCACCCCGATCTCGTCGGTGACAAGGCCGTCGACCCCGTGGTCGATCAGCTGGTGCATCCGTGTGGCGTCATTGACGGTCCACACGTGCACCACCTTGCCACGTCTGTGCGCGGCGTCAAGCAGCCAAGGGGTCAGGATGCGCACCCGACGGCCCCGCACGGTGGTCTCCTCCGGGATCTGCAGCGCGACGCCCGGGCTGGCCAGCAGCCGGGGGAGCACTGGCATCCGGGCGGCCCAGGCCACCCCCACCGGGCCGGCGGCGGTGGCCACCCGGCCCCCCATCAATCGTCGGAAGCGGTTGAGCCGACGGGCGCCGAAGGAACCCACGCACACCCGGTCCTGGGCACGGTGGGCTCGTAGGCACTCCACCAATGGCTCCACGGCGCCGGGGGCCTTGATGTCGATGTTGATCCGGGCCTGCGGGAAGGATTCCAGCACCTCGTCCAGCGTTGGGATCTGGTCGATTCCGGCAATCCGAGCCCGACGCAGTGTGGCGAAATCGGTCTGGGCCACCGAACCGTGACCGTCGGTGACCCGGTCCAGCACGTCGTCGTGGAAGGCCACCAGCCGCCCGTCGCGGGTGGCATGCACGTCGGTCTCCAGATGGGTGTAGCCCAGGGCGACGGCCTGACCGAAGGCGTGCAGGGTGTTCTCCCGGCCGCGGTTGGCCGGCCAGTCCGAGCCGCCACGGTGGGCCAGGGCAAGGAAGGGTTTCTGGAAATAGGGGTAGTCGCTGGCCTGCATGGCCTTCACCCTAGCCAGTCCGGGCCGTGGTCAGCCGCCTGCTTCAGCGTTCCACCCCGGGCAACCGGTCCAGTTGACGGGCCAGGGCCTCCGGCAGCCACGCCGGCACCCCGTGCCAGACGGCCAGCCCGTACCAGGTGGCCAGGGCACACAGGATGCAACCGGCAATGAACATCTGCCGTGCCCGGGCGGGCCAGCCCAGGAACCAGTCGAAGGCGCGCTTGAACCACATCATCACGTTGTGCGCCCAGGTGAACTCGCTGGACCAGACCACCAGGCCCAGCATGAACAACGGAATGCCGCCCGGGCCTGGCAGCCAGCCGGTGAGGGCGGCACCGATCATCATCAGCAGCCCCACCAGGGCCACGCCGATCCGGTACCAGAACAGGGCAATCGGGTTGGCCCGGATCCGGGCGCGCCAGGCCCAGCGGTCCTTCTGCCAGTCCCGGGTGCCCTTCTGTGCCACCGGGGTGAAGTCGTCGGCCAGGTCCACCGGAATCGCGTCCCCGGGGGCGGACCCGCCGGCATCCACCTCGGCGACGGTGGCCGGGGAATCGGGGGCGGGGTGGCGCTGCATGTCCTAGAGCATGCCAGAGCCGGGGCGCGCCCCCAACCGCCCGCGGTCCGGATCCGTCTCCACCCGTGGTCGCAGGCGCGTTGACGGCACCCGGACGGGCATCAGGTGGCACAATCGCGCGGGTGACCACCATCTTGTCCATCCAGTCCCACGTCGCCTACGGCTATGTCGGCAACTCGGCCGCCGTCTTCCCCCTGCAGCGGCTGGGCGTGGAGATGTGGCCCGTGCTCACCGTGAACTTCAGCAACCACACCGGCTACGGCGCCTGGCGCGGGCCGCTGATCGAGGCCGAGCAGGTGGCCGACGTGGTGCGCGGCATCGAGGACCGGGGAGTGCTGGGTCAGGCCGACGCGCTGCTGTCCGGCTTCCAGGGCAGTGCCGACATGGGCCAGGTGATCCTGGACGCCGTGGAGCGGCTGCGGGCCAGCAATCCGTCGGCGCTCTACTGCTGTGACCCGGTGATGGGCGACGTGGACACCGGCTTCTACTGCCTGCCCGGCATCCCCGAGTTCATGCGGGACCAGGTGGTCCCCACCGCGGACATCCTGATCCCCAACCTGTTCGAGCTGGAATTCCTGGTGGGCCGCCCGATGACCTCGATGTCCGACGTGCTGGCCGCCGCCCACGAGCTGCGCGAGCGCGGCCCGGAGACGGTGGTGGTCACCTCCGTCCGGCTTCCCCAGGGCGACAACGGTGAGGGCGCCGACGACCAGATGCGGATGGTGGCCGTCACCGCCGACGGCGCCTGGCAGGTGGAGACCCCGCGGATCGACGGCTACTTCACCGGCACCGGGGACATCACCAGCGCCCTCTTCCTGGCCAAGTTGCTGGCCGGCCTGCCGGTGGGCCAGGCCCTGGCCGAGACGGCGTCGGTGGTCTACTCCGTGCTGCGGGTGACCGCCGACCTGGGACGCAACGAGCTGGCGCTGATCCAGGCCCAGGACCAGATCGTCAACCCTCAGTGGACCTTCCAGGCCACCCGGATCGGTTGACCATGTCCTGGCCCGGGCATGCGGTGCTGCAGATCCCGGTGCCGCCGCTGGACGGCTTCGTCCGCGGCCGCTATGTCCACTACGACCCGTCGCTGCTGGGCACCAGTGAGCTGCCCGGGGTGGGCTTCGTGCACGCCCACGTGACCGTGCTCGGCCCCTTCGACCAGCCGCCCGAGCCGGCGACGGTTGCGGGGCTGGTGGCGCGGATGCCTGCGGTGGATGCCCACTGCCGAGGGGTGGCGGTCTTCCCGAACGGGATCATCCACTGCCCGGCCGAACCGGCGTCGGCCTTCACCGGGCTGACTGCCCTGGCCCGGGAGTCCTTCCCCGACGTCGAGCCCTATCGCGGCCAGTTCGGCGTCGAGCCGCACGTCACGCTGGACGCCATCGGCCCCGGCGTCAGTGTCGCGACGGTCACCGAGCAGCTGGGCGGGCTGTTGCCGGTGGCCTTCCGCGCTGATCGGCTGGACCTGGTGTGGTACGAAACGGCCAGGACCCGATTGCTCGGATCCTGGCCGTTGGCCGGTGGCTGAGCCGGACGCCGGGTTACCGGCCCCAGCCATCCGTGGCCCCGTCGACGAATCTTCGGGGCCGGCACGTCTCACTCGTGGAAGACCTCGATCTGGGCACCCAGCTTGCTCAGGCGCATCGGCAGGTCCTCGTAGCCGCGGTTGATCACGTAGACGTCGCGCAGCACCGTCTCGCCGCGGGCGGCCAGGGCGGCCAGCAGCAGGCAGACGGCCGGGCGCAGGGCCGGCGGGCAGACCAGGTCTCGGCCACGCCAGCGGGTGGGGCCGGTGACGGTCAGCCGGTGGGGGTCCAGCAGCTGGCAGTTGGCGCCCAGCTTGTTCAGCTCCAGCAGGTGAATGGCCCGGTTCTCGTAGACCCAGTCGTGGATCATCGTCGGGCCTTCGGCCACCGCGGCGATCACGGCGAAGAAGGGCAGGTTGTCGATGTTCAACCCGGGGAAGGGCAGCGGGTGGATCTTGTCCTGTGCCGCCCTCAGCGTCGACGGGTGGACGGTGATGTCCACCAGGCGGGTGAAGTCATTGCGGCTGGGGTATTCGTCGCTCATCACGAACTGCAGGCCCATCTCGGTGAGCACGGCCAGCTCGATCTCCAGGAACTCGATCGGGCAGCGGGTGATGGTCAGCTGGCTGTCCGTGACGATGGCCGCGGTCAGCAGGCTCATCGCCTCGATCGGGTCCTCGGAGATGTGGTACTCGACGTCGGTGTTGATCTCCTCGACGCCGGTGATGGTCAGGGTGGTGGTGCCGATGCCCTCGATCTTCACGCCCAGCATCTGCAGGAAGACGCACACGTCCTGCACCATGTAGTTGGGCGAGGCATTGCGCAGCACGGTCACGCCGGGGGTCTGGGCGGCGGCCAGCAACGCATTCTCGGTGACGGTGTCGCCGCGCTCGGTCAGCGTGACGTGGCGCACCTGGGCCACCTTGGAGGCGTCGACGTCGGCCTGGTAGTAGCCCTCGGTGGCCTCCACCTCCAGCCCGAAGGGGCGCAGCACCTGCAGGTGGGGCTCGATGGTTCGGGCGCCCAGGTTGCAGCCACCGGCATAGGGCAGCCGGAAGGACTTGTACTGCTGCAGCAGCGGGCCCAGGAACATGATGATGCTGCGGGTGCGGCGCGCGGCCTGCACGTCCATGGCATCCAGGTCCAGATCTGCGGGGCGCCGCAGGGTCAGGTCGGTGTGGTCGTCATTCCAGGTGGCCTCGACGCCGATGCTGGTCAGCACCTCCAGCAGGCGGTTGACCTCCTCGATCCGGGCGATGCCGCGCAGCACCGTCTTGCCGCGGTTGATCAGGCTGCCACACAGCAGTGCGACGGCGGCATTCTTGCTGGAGCGCACCTCGATGGAGCCGGACAGCTTGGTGCCGCCCTGGATCCGGAAGTTCATGGTGCCGTGGGAAGCCGGAGTGATCAGCGGGGACTCCAGGGCCTCCGCAATCCGGTTGATCATCTCCAGGCTCAGGTTCTGGTTGCCGGCTTCAATCCGGTGCACCGCGCTCTGCGACGTGTTCAGGACATCGGCTAGTTGGTGCTGGGTGAGTCCGCGCTGCTTGCGCGCGTCCCGGATCAGGCGGCCGATGGAGGCAGGGGTGGTCTCAGTCACGCCGTTCAGGATAACTCACAGTTGAGATAATGCCGATTCAGGGTGGCTGTGTCGGCGGGTTGCGTGACGTCATCCGGGCTCCGTGAAGCCCCGCTGGCCGGCGCCTATGCCGAGCATCTCGTCGTTTCCTGTTCATCTGCTGTATGTCTGTTCGCCCGCAGTGCGCGGTCTGACGTCGCTACCTTTGCGGCGTTCGGGGGATGGCTGGGCCGCTGTGGTTGTCGTGCTCCGGGCTTCAGGAATCACCCAACACCCCACAGGGAGCATCATGAACAAGCCCTTCCGCCTGGCTGCCGCCGCCGTCGTGGTTGCCAGCCTTGGCGCCTCGGCCGCCGCCGGTGTCGCCGTCGCCGACCGCAAGAACGAGCGCGAGATCCGCAATGTCATCTACCTGCTGGGCGACGGCATGGGCCGCACCCACGTGACCGCCGCCCGGGAGCGCTACTACGGCGCCGACGGCAAGCTGGTGATGGAGACCCTGCCGAATGTCGGCCAGAACCGCACCTACTCCATCGAGCCCAAGTCCGGCCAGCCCGGTGAGCCTGATTTCAAGCCCAATTACGTGACCGACTCCGCCTCGGCCGCCACCGCCTGGTCCTCGGGCGTCAAGACCTACAACGCCGCGCTGGGTGTCGACGGCAAGGGTCAGGCCAAGGCCACCGTGATGGAGCTGGCCAAGAAGGCCGGCTACCGCACCGGCAATGTCTCCACCGCGGAGATCACCGACGCCACCCCGGCCGGCCAGATGAGCCATGTGCTGATGCGCGGCTGCCAGGGCCCGGAGTACTCCGCCAAGTCCTGCCAGAACACCGAGGTGACCGGCAAGGAGCTGCCCACCAGTGACATCCGGGTCACCCCCGTGGCGGACCAGATTGCCCGCAATGGCGTGGCCGACGTGATCATGGGCGGTGGCCTGAGCCGCTTTGACGCCGCCGACGAGAAGGCGCTGAAGGCCCAAGGCTACACGGTGCTCGGCTCCCCGGCCTCCCAGCGGGTTGCCACCGAGCGGGACATGGATCGGGTCAAGGTCCAGAAGAAGAAGACCAACAAGGTCTTCGCCCTGTACAACAAGGGCAACCTGACCATCGAGAAGTCCAAGCGGGAGAACCCGGCCTCGGCGGAGGCCAAGGAGCCGAACCTGGCCGAGATGACCCGCAAGTCCATCGAGCTGCTCAACACGAACAAGGGCAAGAAGAAGGGCTTCTACCTGCAGGTGGAGGGCGCCCTGATCGACAAGCGCTCGCACGCCAACGACGCCGCCCAGACCCTGGAGGAGACCAAGGCCTTCGACGAGGCCGTGCGGGTTGCGCTGGACTTCGCCAAGAAGGACAAGCACACCATGGTGATCGTGACCGCGGACCACGAGTGCGCCGGCTTCAACATCATCGAGAAGGGCACCTACACCAACGCCGAGGCCGCCACCCCGCCCGCCAATGTGGACTCCGGCAACCCCGCCAACAACTCCGTGCCCGCCCGGGCCAAGGGCGGCAAGCTGGATCCCAAGCGCTCCAGCGGCATCATCAACGGCGCCGGCCAGAATGACCCGGCCAACTTCGGCCCGGCCACCTTCCGCACCCCCGATGACGCCGCCGGCGTCACGGACGGCTCCGAGGACGCCAGCCTGTGGCTGAGCTACCTGTCCGGCAACCACACCGGTGCCGATGTTCCGGTCTACGGCTACGGCCCCGGCTCCCAGAAGGTCGCCGGCTCCATCGAGAACACCGACCTGTTCGACATCGTCGGCCAGGCCCTGCGCGTCACCAAGTGACCCGCTGATCCGGCTCCACCCCGGGGGTCGCGCGGCAGACTTGCCGTGCGACCCCCGGGTCCGTCCCGACGGGTCGCGTCCCGTCCCAGCAACCCCAGGAAGTCATGTCACCGCAACAGCCCCAGACCATCCGCACCCGACGAAGCCTCGGCCCCGGCCGATCGGTCCGCACCGCCCTGGCCATTGCGGTGCTTGGCCTGGGACTGGGGTTGTCGGCCTGTGGCAGCGACGAGGAGCCCACCCCACCGGATCCCAGCAGCGCCGTCGCCACCAGCCTGCCCGGGCTGGCCACCCCCACCGGGGACCCCACCCTGGCCTCCATGGAAGGCTTGGCGCCCAAACCGGGCAGTGTGGTGCAGGCCAAGGGCCCCTTCGACAACCGCTTCACCCTGAGCAAGTTGAAGCTGGCCGACGGGAACCTGACCGGCGCCGTCACCGTGACCAGTGATGTCTCCGAGCTGCTGGAGCTGCAGGTGCTGGCCGGCTTCCACGACGCCGACGGGAAGCTGCTGGGAACTGCCCGGTTCACCCACCACCTGGACGGGGCGCACGACCATGCCGCGGAAGAGCATGACCATGCCGCCTCGGGCCCGGCAACCCCCAACTACTTCCACACCACGGACTTCACCATCGCGGTGCCCAAGGAGTTGGCGGACAAGGCCGTCTCGGCCAGCGTCGGGGTTCCGGTTCTGGTCAACGAATGAGTCTGTCCGCCGGATGCGCCCGTCGCGGAACAGCAACCAGCACACTGCCCTAGAGTGAAGACATGAGCTCACACTTTGACGTCGTTGTCCTTGGCGCAGGCCCCGGTGGCTATGTCGCCGCCATTCGCGCCGCCCAGCTGGGCAAGAAGGTCGCCATCATCGAGAAGGAGTACTGGGGTGGCGTCTGCCTGAATGTCGGTTGCATCCCCACCAAGTCCCTGCTGCGCAATGCGGAGATCGTGCACATCGTCACCAAGGACGCCGACAAGTTCGGCCTGTCCGGTGAGATGAAGGCCGATTACGGCAAGGCCTTCTCCCGGTCCCGTCAGGTCAGCGACCGGATGGTCAATGGCATCCACTACCTGATGAAGAAGAACAAGATCAAGGAGTTCTCCGGCTGGGGCACCTTCACCGACGCGAAGACCATCAGCGTCGCCAAGGAGGACGGCAGCACCGAGGACGTCACCTTCGACGCCTGCATCATCGCCGTCGGCGCCACCACCAAGCTGCTGCCCGGCACCGAGGTCAGCCAGAACGTGGTCACCTACAAGGAGCAGATCCTGGCCGAGGAGCTGCCCAAGAGCATCATCATCGGCGGTTCCGGGGCCATCGGCACCGAGTTCGCCTATGTCCTCAACAGCTACGGCGTGGACGTCACCATCGTCGAGTTCCTGGACCGCCAGGTCCCGGCGGAGGACAAGGAGATCTCCGCCGAGCTGCAGAAGGCCTACAAGAAGCTGGGCATCAAGGTGCTCACCTCCACCGCCGTGAAGGGCGTCGAGGACACTGACTCCGGCGTCAAGGTCACCGTCGCGCCGGCCAAGGGCGGCGACGAGCAGGTGCTGGAGGCCGACAAGTTCCTGCAGGCCATGGGCTTCGCCCCGCGGACCGAGGGCTTCGGGCTGGACAAGACCGGTGTGCAGCTCACTGACCGCGGCGCGATCGCCGTCGACGACTACCTGCGCACCAATGTGGACGGCATCTACGCCATCGGTGACTGCACCGGCAAGATGATGCTGGCCCACGTCGCCGAGGCCCAGGGTGTCGTCGCCGCCGAGACCATCGCCGGCGCCGAGACCTTCCCGGTCAACTACGACTTCATCCCGCGCGCCACCTACTGCCAGCCGCAGATCGGGTCCATGGGTTACTCGGAGCAGCAGGCTCGGGACTTGGGCTACGAGGTGAAGGTGGGCAAGTTCCCCTTCACCGCCAACGGCAAGGCCTGGGGCATGGGCGAGGCCGTCGGCTTCGTGAAGCTCGTCGCCGACGCCAAGACCAACGAGATCCTTGGCGCCCACATGATCGGCCCCGAGGTCACCGAGCTGCTCCCGCAGTTCGTCCTGGCCCAGCAGTACGACCTGCGCGCCGACGAGATCGGCCGCACGGTGCATGCCCACCCGACCCTGTCCGAGGCCATGAAGGAGGCCGCCGAGGGCGTCGTCGGCCACATGATCAACTTCTGATCGACTCCGCCCCGCGCCTGTAGAGCTGCGGTCCCCGAGCCTGTCGAGGGGTCGAAGCCCGGTGGCGGTGGCATGCGCCCCACGGAACTGTGTTTCCGTGGGGCGCCATGCTGTCCGGCTCAGCATGGCGAGGCCGGGAATTCACCATGGTCCGCTAGTTTCTGATCATGGCTTTCCCCACTCCCACCCATTCCCTGGCGGTTGCCGCCCTCCTCGCCAGTCTGCTGGCGGCCGGCTGCTCCGCCGACGCCGCGGATGAAAAGGTTGGTCAGCAGGCCTCGGGGTCGGTTACGGCCGCCGAGTCCGCGTCGCCCACGCCAACCCCCAGCCCCACGCCGGAAGCCAAGGAGCTTCCTCGCGGCGGGCGGACCATTTTCCCCAGTTACCGGCTCTTTGGCTATTCCGGGGCCCCCGGGGCGGAGGGCCAGGGGAGGCTCGGTATCGGCCGCCTGCAGGATCGGGTGGTGGAGATGGAGAAGCGCGCCCAGCCCTATGCCAAGGGCCGAACCGTGATGCCGATCATGGAACTGATTGCCACCACGGTGCATGGCTCGCCGGGCAAGGACGGGATGTACCGCAGCCGGATCGACGACGCCGTGATCCAGGAGTGGCTCACGGTGGCTCGCAAGCACAAGGCCATGCTGCTGCTCAACATCCAGCCGGGTCGCGCCACCTTCCCGGCCGAGATCAAGGCCTACGAGCGCTGGCTGAAGGAGCCCGACGTCGGTCTGGCCCTGGATCCGGAATGGCGGATGGGTCCGGGCGAGGTTCCGATGAAGACCTTCGGGCACGTCAAGGCCAGCGAATTGAACGAGTCCGCGCAGTGGGTGGCCGAACTGGTGGCCAGGCACAACCTGCCGGAGAAGGTGATGCTGTACCACCAGCTCAATGAGGGGGTGGTGGTCAACGAGCCCGCACTCAAGCCGGCCAAGGGCGTGGTGATGATCAAGTCGGTGGACGGGATTGGATCTCCCGGGGCCAAGGTGGACACCTGGCAGCGGGTGGTGGCCAAGAAGCCCAAGTTCGTGCATGGCGGTTTCAAGCTCTTCTACCAGGAGGACGTCCAGACCGGTGGGCGGCTGATGACCCCGGCCGAGGTGATGGCCCTCAAGCCCACCCCGGAGTACATCCTGTTTGAATGAGGGCGGGCTAGGCTTCCCAGCATGAGCGACTTCCACCTCACCGGGGATCCGGCGGCCGACGAGCTGCTGGCCACCAGCGACGATGCCCTGCTGATCGGAATGTGCCTGGACCAGCAGATTCCGATGGAGAAGGCCTTCAGCGGGCCGGCGGTGATCGCCGAGCGGATGGGCGGGCGGCTGGACGTCGCCGGGATCGCCGCGATGGATGAACAGGACTTCGTGGCCCTGTGCGCCCAGAAGCCAGCGGTGCACCGCTTCCCGGGATCCATGGGGGCCCGCGTGCACCAGCTGTGCCAGGTGCTGACCGACGAGTACGACGCCTCCGCCAGCAGCGTGTGGGCGGAGGGCGACGGCGCCCAGGTCTTGAAGCGGTTGAAGGGCCTGCCCGGCTTCGGAGACCAGAAGGCGCGGATCTTCCTGGCCCTGCTGGGCAAGCGCCGCGGCCTGCAGGCCGCGGGCTGGCAGCAGGCGGCGGGGGAGTACGCCCAGGACGGCTACCGCTCGGTGGCCGACATCACCGACGCGGAGTCCCTGCTCAAGGTGCGCGAGACCAAGAAGGCCGCCAAGGCAGCGGCCCGCGCAGCCAAGGATGGCTGAGGATAATCCCCTCCGGGCCGGCCTTCCCGCTTGTCCGGTGGCGGTCCTGAATCCCGTCGCCAAGCAGTACGGGCGGGCGGTACGCGGTCTGCTCGCACGCGCCCGCGACGAGGGCTGGCCGGACCCGGTGATCCTGCACACCACCCGGCACGACTCGGGCGGCGGTCAGGCGGAGGAGGCCCTGGCCATAGGTGCGGACCTGGTGATCGTCGGTGGGGGTGACGGGACGGTGCGGGCGGTGGCCGAGCGGGTGCGCGGCACCGGAATTGAGCTGGGCATCCTTCCCCTGGGCACCGCCAACATCTTCGCCCGCAACCTCGGGCTGTCCCCACGTCGGCTGGACGATGCCGTCGACGCCGCAGCCCGGGGCCGCGCACAGGCCCTGGATCTGGGCGTTGCCAGCTTCCGCACCGCAGGGCTGCCCGGACAGCCCTCCCGGGAGCACCTCTTCCTGGTGCTCGCCGGGCTGGGGCACGACGCGGAGACGGTCCGCGGCACCCGGCTCTGGCTGAAGCGGCGGATCGGTTGGCTTGCCTATTTCGAGTCGGGCGCCCACCATCTGGTGGCCCCACCGGTCCGGATGATGATCGGTATTGATGGCCAGACGCCGCACGCGCGCGCCCTGTGGAGCTTCCTGGTGGGCAATGCCGGCCGGATCCCGATGGGGATCGAGGTCTTCCCCGAGGCCCGGTTGGACGACGGAAAGCTCCGTACCATGGAGGCTCGGGTGACCCACCTGTGGCACTGGTTGCCGGTGGCCGTGGCCGGTGCCCGACGGACCGCCCGCACCCCGGTGCTGGTACACGGGACTGCCCGTCGGGTGCACCTGGTGCCGGACCAGCCCACCGCCCTGCAACTCGACGGCGATGTCTTCGGGCCCGTGGTCGAGGTCGACATCCGGGTGGACCCCGGCGCGCTGCTGGTGCGTCGCCCCGCCCCCCGCACGAAAGGAATGACCAGATGAATGCCGCAGAGTCACCCAAGGCCACGGATCCGCACGGGGCCGCCCTCGAGCTGGTCCGGGAGTTGCTCTCCCATCGCACCAGGGAGCATGACGAACAACGCATCCTCTCCCTAGTGCAGGAGCTGCCGTCCGAGCAACTCAACGAGCTGCTCGACGAGCGGGGTGCCGAGCGGCTGGTGCAGGCACTGGACAACCGAATCGTCGGTCCCGACAACCACCGGGCCCTGCTGGAGATCCTGGTGGACCGTCGCTCCGGGGAACTGGAACTGCATGCCACGGCGGCGCTGATCCACGCGCTGCAGACGGGGCGCACCAGCACCGACGAGGAACGCCGGATCGCCGACCTGATCTGCCAGCTGCACGGGCAGGAGCTGACCCACCTGAAGAACATCATCAACCTGCGCAATGACCACCATGACCTGGAGGGTCTGGTCTTCATCGACATCGATGACGACGGGGTCCGGCAACGGATCCTGGACCACATCTCCAGCGAGGGCCAGGACCTTTCGACGGGCGAAGCGAAAGTGCTGTCCGACATCGACGACACCGTCTTCTGCAAGCTGCACGACAAGCGCTACCCCAGGGGAACCCTGTATCCCGGGGTGCTCGCCTTCCAGGAGGCGCTGGACCGCGGCCCCGACGACGACCCCACCAGCCTGGGGGACCTCACCTTTGTCACGGCCCGCCCCGGCGACTTCTTCGGTCTGGTGGAGAACCACTCCCGGGAGAGCCTGAAGAAGGCCGGCATCGCGGACCTGTCCCTGATGTCTGGGAGCCTGTTCAACCTGTTCACCCTGGATTCGATGGCTGGCAAGAAGCTGGAGAACATCGATCACTACATCAAACTCTTCCCGGAGTACCGGATGACCTTCATGGGGGATTCCGGGCAGGGCGACGTCAAGGTGGGGGAGAAGCTCTGGGAGTCCTACGGTGGGGCGATGGACGCGGTCTTCATCCATGACGTGGTGGCCACTCCCGACGAGAAGCGGGCGGAGTACGCCAGCCGGAAGATCTGGTTCCACGACACCTATGTGGGCGCCGCCAACAAGGCACTGGAGCTGGGGCTGATCTCCGCCGCGGGCCGGGAGCATGTGGTGGCCGAGGCGCGCCGGGCCATCAGCGAGATCCCGTGGCAGGACCAGGCACAGCAGGACCGCATGAGCGAGCTGCTGGAACGCGACATCGCCGACGCTCCGCCCCGCGACGCGCGCTGACCGCCCGGCCAGCGCAGCCGCCCGGGCCAGGGGCGCGAAACGACTGTGACCAAGAGGTTCCCGGGGCGCGAGAGTGCCGCCGCGCTTGCCTTGCGCTGGTCCCGCGGACTGTGTATGCTGATCCAGCTCTCGCAAGCCGGGGTTCACCCCGGGCGGCGGAGCCGGGCAATGTCTGCCACTCCCACACCAACTGATGTGCGGAGCGGCTGCATTTCCAAGAAATCAATGAATCGCAGGATTTGCCTCCACGATTCAAAACAACTAGAGTTTCACGAGTTGCAGAAATGCAGCGAAGGAAACTGTCGGGGATTCAGTTCATTGAATTCCACCGGGTGAAATCGGGAAGTTGAACGTCTCGAAACAGTCCGGTAAGGTTGGTCGAGTTGCCCCAAGCGAGCGTCGTGGGATGTGAGCGCGGGTCGTGCCCGAAACTTGAGAACTCAACAGCGTGTCTAAGGTCAATGCCTAAATTTACCCGTGGCCATTGATTGGATCCCTTTTGTGG